>NZ_DATBMI010000026.1:0-2102 GCF_036554925.1 Pedococcus sp. | reverse complement strand
CGCCGCCCCGGGCGATGACGATGACGTCGACCGCCGGGTCGGCGTCGAGCTCCTGGAGGGCAGCGGTGACCTCGGTGACCGCGGTCGGGCCCTGCACCGCGACCTCCCTGATGGCGAAGCGCACGGTCGGCCAGCGGCGCCGGGCGTTCTCGACCACGTCCTTCTCTGCGGCGCTCGCCCGACCGCAGACCAGCCCGACGGTGCGGGGCAGGAAGGGCAGCGGCTTCTTGCGGTCCGCGGCGAACAGGCCCTCGGAGGCGAGGGTGCGCTTGAGGTGCTCGATGCGGGCGAGGAGCTCGCCGACGCCCACGGGGCGGATCTGGCGCGCGTCGAGCATCAGGGAGCCGCGCTGGGTCCAGAAGACGGGCTTGGCCTGCAGGACGACCCGGGCGCCCTGCGTGAGCGGGGCGGCCATCGCGTCGAGCGCGTTGACCTGGATGGCCACCGACAGCGACATGTCGACGTCGGGGTCGCGCAGGGTCAGATACGCCGTGCGGGCGCCGGGGCGGCGGTTGAGCTGGACGACCTGGCCCTCGACCCACAGGACCGACATCTTCTCGACGTACTCGGCGATCCTCATGCTCAGCAGCCGCACCGGCCACGGCTGGTCGGCCGTGGTGTCGGCGGCCCGCTCGGGCAGGTCTGGCGGCGTCACGGACGTCACTCTAGGAGCCGGCGCCCACGCCGCACCGTCGCACCACGCCCGGACGCGCCCGGACGAGGCCAGGCGGGGCCCAGGCGGGGCTCAGGCGGGGCCCAGGCGGGGCTCAGGCGTCGGGCTCAGGCGTCGGGCTCAGGCGTCGGGCTCGGTGTAGAGGCAGAACGGGTGGCCCGCAGGGTCGAACAGCACTCGCACGTGCGGCTGCGGCTGGTGGTCCGGCAGCTCGGCTCCGAGGAGCACCGCATCGGCCACCGCTGCCTCGAGGTCGTCCACCGGCACCTCGAGGTGCGCCTGCATCTGCGGGGCACCCGGCTCGGAGGGCCAGGCGGGTCGTTCATGGAGTGGCTCGCCCTTGACGGCCAAGGTCACCGGTGAGCCCGGGGTCCGCAGCGTGCACCAGGACGGACTGTCCTCGACGAGCTCCCAGCCGAGCAGGTTGCTGTAGAAGCGAGCCAGCGCCGGGGCGTCCCGCGCGTCCAGCGTGATGCCCAGCGCGCCTGCCGGCGTGCGTCCGCGGATCATGGCTCCTGCCTACCCCTTCGCAGGGACGGCCGCGAACCCACGGCGCTCCACGCGCGGCATACGAGCATCGTGGATTCGGGCGTTCCGGGCGCGCCACCTACCATGGACCCATGACCTCTCCCACCAAACGTGTCCTGCTGGCTGCCCCGCGTGGGTACTGCGCCGGCGTCGACCGGGCCGTGGTGACGGTCGAGAAGGCCCTCGAGCTCTACGGCCCGCCGGTGTACGTGCGCAAGGAGATCGTGCACAACAAGCACGTCGTGACCACCTTGCAGAAGCGAGGTGCGGTCTTCGTCGAGGAGACCGACGAGGTGCCCGAGGGCGCCACGGTGATCTTCTCCGCCCACGGCGTCGCCCCGGTGGTGCACGAGGAGGCGAAGGCGCTCAGCCTGAAGACCATCGACGCCACGTGTCCGCTGGTGACGAAGGTGCACCGCGAGGCCGTCCGCTTCGCGAACGACGACTACGACATCCTCCTCATCGGCCACGAGGGGCACGAGGAGGTCGTCGGCACCTCCGGCGAGGCCCCCGAGCACATCACGCTCGTGGATGGTCCGGACGATGTCGACAACGTGGAGGTGCGCGACCCCGAGAAGGTCGTGTGGCTGTCCCAGACCACGCTCTCCGTCGACGAGACGATGGAGACCGTGCGACGCCTGCGCGAGCGGTTCCCCAAGCTGCAGAACCCGCCGAGTGACGACATCTGCTACGCCACGCAGAACCGCCAGCTCGCCGTGAAGCAGATGGCGCCCGACACCGACCTCATGATCGTCGTCGGGTCGCGGAACTCCTCGAACTCCGTGCGCCTGGTGGAGGTCGCGCTCGAGCACGGCGCGCAGGCCGGCCACCTCGTGGACTACGCCGACGAGATCGACGACGCGTGGCTGGAGGGTGTGCGGACCGTGGGGGTGACCTCCGG
>NZ_DATBMI010000021.1:0-35636 GCF_036554925.1 Pedococcus sp. | reverse complement strand
GGAGGAGGAGCAACAGAACGAGAGGCTGCTCCGCCTGTCCAACGAGATCCTCGATCTCACCAAGGAGATCCATGCGGCGCGCGCTTCCGTCACGCCGACAGGTCCTCCCCCAGAACGGTGAGCGTGGACGTGGCGACGCGGGAGAGCCCGACGACGGCTCCGGCCGGAATCCGCGGTGTCCCCGGGCGTAGGCTCGCCACGGCACGACAGGAAGTCGTGACGCGGGGAGCAGCGACATGAACCGGCCGCCCGATCCAGCACCTCGGCGCTCGGGTCCGATGAACCGTGGCTGGAGCCCGGTCGAGCCTCCTCGACGGCCTGTGCTGTTCGTCAACCCCCGGTCCGGTGACGGCGCGGCGTCCCGCACCAAGATCGTCGAGCGGGCCCGCGAGCACGGTGTGGAGGCAGTGACCCTCCGTCCCGGCGACGACCTGCGGACACGCGTCCTCGAGGTCGTGGCCGATGGCGCAGATGCGCTCGGGGTAGCGGGCGGCGACGGGTCGCTCGCGGTCGTGGCAGCAGTCGCGGCGGCGCATGGGCTGCCCTTCGTCTGCATCCCCTGCGGCACACGCAACCATTTTGCGCTCGACCTCGGTGTGGACCGCCAGGACGTGGCTGGGGCTCTTGACGCGTTCACCCAAGGGGTGGAGCGCCTGATCGACGTGGGCGAGGTGAACGGCCGGGTCTTCCTGAACAACGTCTCCGTCGGCCTCTACGGAGAGGCGGTCCGACAGGCCGGCTATCGCGACTCGAAGGTCCGCACCTTGGCGGAGACGGCGCGGAAGGCGCTTGGTCCCAGTGGACGGATGCCGGCGCTGCGTCTCGTGGACGACACCGGACGAGAGCACGCGCGGCTTGCTCTGCTGCTGGTCTCCAACAACCCGTATGCGCCTGGTCTCGCCAGTCGTCCGACGCTGGCCAGCGGTCAGCTGGGGATCCTGGTGCTCGACACACCCGAGGAGAGGCGCCACCCTCCTGGACGAGCATGGAGCGCTCCCCACCTGGAGGTCCAGGCCCCAGCCACGGTGCATGCCGGCATCGATGGCGAGGCAGTCGAGCTTGCTGCCCCACTGGAGTTCGCCGTCCGCCCAGCAGCACTGCGGGTCCGGATCTCCGCGCGCCACCCGGGCGCCCCGCCGGTAGCCCGCATCCCCTCCCCGGGGTCACGTCGAGCCGATGCGCAGCCCTGACCCCCGGCCGCCGAGGGGTCGGCGAGTGGATGCGACTCGACCGGGCGTGCCCGGCCCCACCGCCCGGCAGCGGTCCGAAGCCCTCAAGGAGCGCGTGTACGTCACCTTCACCGTGCTGACCGTCACCATCACCCTCGAACGCGACGCGGAGCACGCCACGGCGGGCGGAGCAGCGCTGACGCTGCTGCTCACCGTGGTGGGCACGCTCTTGGCCGTCTTCGTCGCGGACGTGATCGCGCACCTGGTACGCGAAAGCACGCTGCCATCGCGTGCCGAGCTCGCCCACCTCGTGTTCGTCAGCTTCGGGTCCTTGGTGGTGGTCGTCGGACCGATGGGGCTTCTGGGGCTCAGCGCGCTCGGTGCGATGGACGTGGCAGCCGCACTGCGAGCCAGCTCCGTGACCCTCGTGACCACGCTCGTCGTCCTGGCGCTCTTCGCCGTCCTGCGACTGCACGTCAGCCCCGGTGCGAAGGTCCTGGTCCTGGCCATCATGACGGCGCTCGGGCTCGCGGTGCTCGGGGTGGAACTCGCCGTCCACTGAGCGCAGGTTCGGCTGGCCTGCCCTCAAAGGTGCTCGTGCGGCACACAGCAGGGTCCCTCCGAGTCGGTGCGGTCCTGCGGACCTCCGGGCCAGCCCTACGCCGGCCGCCATAGTGACGGACTTGGGGCATTCGGCTGACAATTTCTGGCCGTCGATCCCCATCGTTCACCTGGGCGTGGGCGCGCCATTCAGTCGAGGACCCAACCGATGAGCCGACAGGCACGCACCGTCGAGGGGACCCCTGACGTTGGCCTTTGTCGTGGGAACCGGCCGCTGCGGCTCGACCTTCGTCGCGGAGCTCATCGCGCGCCACCCCGAGGTCGGCTTCATCCCCAACGTCGACGAGAGCCTGCCGAAGCGCGACCTCGTGGGAAGGTGGAACAACGCCCTGTTCGCACGGGTACCCGAGCGCGACCCGTCACTGCCGGCCTTCCCCCACCGGCGCCGGGTCCTGGAGCGGGGACGGCTCCGGGTCGCGCCGTCGGAGGGCTGGTCGCAGCTGGAGCGGTGCCGAAATCGAGCAGCTCGTGGCCCGTGACGGCTGGAGCGAGTCGGCTGGTGCGTTCACACGGTGCATGTCACCTGGGCCACGTCTGGCCAGACATCGGCCCACCGACCAGCGTCACGTAGCTGCAGGCGTGCGCGTCGTGTTCGCGCTAGAGGGCACGACAACGACCTTGCCGAGTGCGCGGCCCTCACCGACATGAGCCAGCGCGGCGGGAACCTCATCGAGTCCGAAGGTTCGCTCGATGTGGATCCTGACATCGCCCGTGACGCACAGCTCGGCGAGTGGCTCGAACTGGGTCGGGCCCCCGTTGACAAGGAGCACACCCATCGAGCGACCGGTGAGTCGGCTGACTGCCCAGCCGACCGAGACGACGCGCAACAGCGCCCGCACCGACCCGCCCACGCACCGATACGTGCCGCCAGGTGCCAGCGCGCGCCGGTAGGCGAAGACCGACCTGTGCGCGACCAGGTCGAGGATCAGGTCGTAGGGCTGGTTCGTCCGGGTGAAGTCGTCCCGACGGTAGTCGACCACCTCGTCCGCGCCCACGGAGCGCATGAAGGCCTGCTTGGCGGCGTTGTCGACACCGGTCACGTGGGCGCCGAGCCGCTTGGCCAGCTGGATGGCGAACGTTCCTGACCCTCCACCAGCGCCGTTGATCAGGACCCGGCGGCCAGCGACGACCGCGCTTTGTGTGCCCCGCAGGGCGATCGCGCCCGCCTGCGGGATGGTCGACGCCTCGGCGAACGTCAGCCCGGCCGGCTTGTGAGCCATCGCGGATTCCGGCGCCAGCGCATATTCCGCGAAGCCCCCCATCATCGCCAGGTTGTCGCCATACACCTCGTCTCCCGGTCGAAACCGGGTGACACCCTCACCGACTTCCTCGACCACGCCGGCGATGTCCGATCCGAGGATGCGATGAGCCGGGTGGCGGAGCCCGCCGATGCGGGCGTAGGCAGGCGACCCGCGCAGCCCCTCCCAGTCACTGAGATTGACCGAGGTGGCAGCGACCTTCACCCTCACCTGCCCGGCGGCGGGCGTCGGCATCGGCACGTCCTCGACACGCAACACGTCGGGCCGCCCGTACTGTTCGTAGACGACTGCCCTCACGTCCATCCTCGCTGTGCGTCGCACCCGGCCATGGCGGCAACGTAGCAAGGCGTCCCGGCCACCAGGCCCGCCACTCGTACCCTTGCGGACCGCCGCCCGCTCGAACAGCCAACACCGCAGGTCACAGGCCTGAGTGGATGAGTCGGCCGATACGCCGGGTTCTGTTCCGCGACGCCGTTGCCAGCGACGCGGCGACGGTCATCCATCTACGACAGCCGTTGCCGACTGCCTCCAGCGCTCTACCCGTGTGCTCGGGCGGGCCGCCCTCGGACGCACACTGTCTGAGCTTGCTCCCAGTGGGGTTTACCGAGCCGACCCCGTCACCGGGGCCGCTGGTGGTCTCTTACACCACCGTTTCACCCTTGCCGCGGCGCCTGCCTGCCCGAGGGCCGGTGGTTCGCCGTGGCGGTCTGTTCTCTGTGGCACTGTCCCGCGGGTCACCCCGGGTGGCCGTTAGCCACCACTGCGCCCTGTGGAGCCCGGACGTTCCTCGGCGGTGATTGCTCACCGACGCGACCGCCTGGCCGACTCATCCACCACCAAGGATAGGGCAGGTATGCCGCGGGGCCGGCCACGCGGCATACGAAGGTCACCCTCTGGGGAGGATCCGCTGGTGGTGTGCGCGGGTGTGCCATGACACCGGAAAGAGGAGGTAGCCCATGTGTCGCTGGCTCGCGTACTCCGGTTCCCCGGTCTCCCTCGAGGACCTGTTGTTCAAGCCGAAGAACTCGCTGGTCGTGCAGAGCAAGCACTCGCAGCTCGGCGCGGAGACGACCAACGGCGACGGCTTCGGCGTCGGCTGGTACGGCCGCTTCGAGACGCCCGGCGTGTTCCACAGCACCGAGCCGGCCTGGAACGACCGCAACCTGCGCGAGCTCTCGGCGCACGCCCAGTCGGGACGCGTCTTCGCCCACATCCGGGCGTCCACGGGGTCGCCGGTGCAGCAGTCGAACTGCCACCCGTTCCGGCACGGACGCTGGCTGTTCATGCACAACGGCTCCGTCGCCGGGTTCCGGGAGGTCAAGCGGGACCTCGCCTTCGCGGTCGACCCGTCGCTCTACCCCGACATCGAGGGCTCGACCGATTCCGAGCTGCTGTTCTTCCTGGCACTGACGTTCGGCCTGGAGGACGACCCCTCGGCGGCCGTGGCCCGGGCGGTGGGCCTGGTCGAGGAGACCGGGCGCGCGCACGGTGTCGACTGGCCGATCCAGATGACCATCGCCACGACGGACGGTGAGACGACGTGGGCCTTCCGGTACTCCAGCGAGGGACGGTCACGGTCGTTGTTCCGGAGCAACGACGTCCTGACGCTCAAGGAGCAGTATCCCGACCACCCGATGCTGCAGGGACTCAGCGACGACGCCCGGCTGGTGGTGTCCGAGCCGCTGGGCGACCTGCGCGGCGTGTGGCGCGAGGTGCCCGAGTCCACCTGTCTGACGATCCGCGGCGGCGACGAGAAGGTGGAGCCCTTCACGCCCACCCGGTCGTAGTCCGCCCTGTCGACGTCCGCGTGCGGGGCACGACGGCGGGCGCTGGGCGGTCAGGTGCTGGCCGGCCGGCCCGCTGCGACCACCGGCACACCGGCGTCGAGCTGGCGGTCCAGGGTGATCGCGGCGTCGATGAGCGACAGGTGGGTGAACGCCTGCGGGAAGTTGCCGACCTGCTCACCGGTGAGGGCGATCTCCTCCGAGTACAGCCCGAGGTGGTTTCCGTAGGTGAGCATCTTCTCGAAGATCACCCGTGCCTTGTCGAGCTGCCCGGCGCGTGCCAGGGAGTCGACGTAGGCGAACGTGCACAGCGAGAACGTCCCCTCCGAGCCGCGCAGCCCGTCGGGTGAGGCCGCGGGGTCGTAGCGGTAGACGAGGCTGTCGGTGACCAGCTCCCCCTCCATGGCCGCCAGGGTCGACGTCCACATCGGGTCCGTCGGCGTGATGAACCCGACCGCGGTGGCGCGCAGCAGTGACGAGTCGAGGACGTCGGTGCGGTAGTGCTGCCGAAACGCCTGCCGCGTCGGGCTCCACCCCTGCTCCATGACCTGCCGGTAGATGGCGTCACGCTGGTCACGCCACCGGTCCAGCGGCGCCGGTCGCCCGTGCGCCGCCGCCAGGCGGAGCCCGCGGTCGAGCGCGACCCAGCTCATCAGCCTCCCGTAGGTGAAGCTCTCCCGACCGCCCCTGGTCTCCCAGATGCCCTCCTCCGGCTGGTCCCAGTTCTCGCACAGCCAGTCCAGCAGGTTCGAGACGCGCACCCACCCGGCGTGGCCGGACTGGATGCCTCGCCGGTCGGCGAAGTACAGGCTGTCCATCGCCTCGCCGTAGATGTCGAGCTGGAGCTGGTCGGCGGCCCCGTTGCCGATGCGCACCGGGCTCGAGCCCTGGTAGCCCTCCCAGTGGGGCAGGACCTCCTCGGTGAGGTCGCTGGAGCCGTCGATGCGGTACATGATGTTGAGCGGACCGGTGCTGCTGCCGACCTGCTCGTGCACCCGGTCGCGCAGCCAGCCCGCGAAGGCGGCGGCCTCCTCGCGGAACCCGAGACCCAGCAGCGAGTAGACCGAGAAGGACGCGTCCCGGATCCACGTGTAGCGGTAGTCCCAGTTGCGTTCGCCGCCGATCTGCTCGGGCAGGCCCGCCGTGGGCGCGGCGACCAGCCCACCACTGGGCGCGTACGTCATCAGCTTCAGCGTGATCGCCGAGCGGTGCAGCGTCTCGCGCCACCGCCCGGTGTAGGTCGACTGCCCCAGCCAGGACTTCCAGAAGGTCACCGTCTCGTCGAAGAGACTGCGCACCTCGGCGACCCGGACCCGTCGCGTCGGTCCCGCCGCCCCCGTCTCCAGCACCATCCCGCGCATCTGGCCGGCGACGAGGGTGATCTCGGCATGCACGTCGCCCTTGCCGTCCACCTCCCCGCGTGCCAGGCGCTCGTCGTCAGACTCGAGGACCAGGTGGACGGTCAGGGCGTGGTGGGGGCCGCGGAACACCACCCCGTCATCGGTCAGCTCGGTCTCGTGGGGCTCGCGCCCGTAGTCGAAGCGCGGAGCCAGGTCCACCGCGAAGGTCATCCGCCCCCTGACGCACCGGACCATGCGCACGATGCGGTGCCGGTCCGAGGCGGAGCTGCTGCTGACCGGCATGAAGTCCACGACCTCCCCCACGCCCGCCTCCGTCATGTAGCGGGTCACGAGGATCGCGGTGTCCGGGAAGTACAGCTGCTTGCGGGTGAACGCGTCCATCGTCGGACCCACCCGGAAGTGACCGCCCTTGGCGTCGTCGAGCAGCGCCCCGAAGATGCTGGGCGAGTCGAACCTGGGGGCACAGAACCAGTCGATCGAGCCGTCGGTGCTCACGAGGGCGGCGGTCTGCAGGTCTCCGATGAGGCCGTGGTCGGCGATGAGCGGGTAGCGGGTCATGACGGTCCTTCCGGAAGAAGCCACGCGTGCCCCTCCACCTCACGTCGGGACGCGAGCGCGCGCCTCCCCCACCGCGGGTGAGCATTTCCCGGGGGTGCTCAGCCCTGGATGGCGAACCGCACGGTGCTCGTGGCGATCTCGGCCTGCACCAGCCGGACGGTGACCTCGGCCCCCAGCCCGGCCTCACCGTCGGCGCGGGCCAGCACCGCCGGCTCCCGCACCTGCACCGTGACCTGGCGGCGGCCCCCCTTGCCGTTGAGGTCGACGACGCTGGCGGGGAACGCCTGGCCCACCCGGTCCTCGAGGGCGGCGGCCTCCACCGCGTCGGCGCACAAGCGCTCGACGGCGCCGGCGCGTCGGTCCGAGGCCGCCATCGCCTCGGGTAGCGTCGGGAGCGCCTCCCGCACCCAGTCGGGCACGTCCTCGCCACGGGACAGCGCATCGCACACCACGAGGCCGAAGCGGTCGACGAGCCGGCGCAGGGGTGCCGTGACATGGGCGTACGCAGCCGCGACGGCGGCGTGCGTGGCCTGCTCCGGGGCGGCACCGTCGAACGCGGTGTAGCCGGCGCCACGGAACAGCGAGGTCGCCTCGTGGATCAGGGCGAGGTGCCGCGGGTTGGTGCGGTCGAGGCAGCGGAGGAACTCGCCGTAGGGCTGGTCCTCGGGCCAGTCGATGCCGAGGCCTCGGGCCGCTCGCCGGAGACGACCCATCGCCTTGTGCTCGGGCTCGGGCATGGTCCGCAGGATGCCGACCCCGCCCTCGATCATCATCGCGGCGGCGGCCATCCCGGTCATGAGGGAGATCTGCGCGTTCCAGTCCTCCGCGGCCAGCAGCGGGCGGAAGGAGAGCCGGTAGTGGCCCTGCTCGTCCTCGGCGACCTCCTGCTCCGGCATGGGCAGGCTGGCCCCGCCGCGGCGGCGCTCGCACTCGATCCGCTTCTCCCCCAGCTCCTTCAGCAGCATCAGCAGCTCGCCGGCGGACCCCTCGTCCACCGCCCGCTGCACCCCCTCGTAGTCGTGACGCTCCCGGCTGCGGACCAGGGCACGGCAGACCTCGGCGGAGACCACCTCACCGTCCGCCCCGGCCCTGATGTCCCACACGAAGGCGGGGCGCACCTCACCCGGCAACAGGCTCGCAGCCCCCTCGCTCAGCACGGTCGGGTGCAGCGGCGTGCGCTGGTCGGGGGCGTAGATCGTCTGCCCGCGCCGGCGCGCCTCCTCGTCGACGGCCCCACCGGCCCGCACGAAGGCGGGCACGTCGGCGATGGCGTAGCGGACCCGGTACCCATCGCCGTCGCGCTCGAGGTGGACCGCCTGGTCGAGGTCCATGGAGCCGGGCGGGTCGATCGTCAGGAACGGCACCCCCGTCTCGTCACGCTCCGGGAGGTCGGCCGCGGCCGCGGCCTCCCGCGCCTCGGCGACGACCTCAGGCGGGAAGTCCGTCGGCACGTCCAGCTCGGCCCGGATCGCGTCGAAGCGCTGCTTCAGCTCCGCCGACTCCGCGACGCTGGTCGCGGACGCCGGCCTGGTGACGTGGATCCTGCGCTGGGCCATGCCCGCCAACCTACCGACCCCGGGCCGTCCCGGCCGCGCGAGCCGCCCCTAGGCTGTGCCGGTGCTGATCCTGCTGCCGCCCTCGGAGTCCAAGACCGGCCGCTCCCGTGGTCGCCCCCTCGACCTCGGCACCCTGTCCTTCCCCGAGCTCACCGACACGCGCCGGCAGGTCGCCGAGGCCCTCGCCAAGGTGAGTGCCCACGAGGACGCCGCCTCCCTGCTCGGCGTCTCCCCCAGCCTGGGCGCCGACATCGCGCGCAACCTCACCCTGCGGACGGCCCCGGCCCTCCCCGCCTCCCGCGTCTACAGCGGGGTCCTCTACGACGCGCTCGGCCACGCCACGCTCGACACCGCCGCCAAGCGCCGCGCGAACCGCTGGCTGGTCGTCGTCTCCGCACTCTTCGGCGCCGTCCGACCGACCGATGCGATCACGCCCTACCGGCTCTCCATGGCCGTCAACCTCCCCGGCATCGGCCCGCTCGGCGGTGCCTGGCGGCCCGAGCTCGCGCAGGTGCTCCCGGCATCCGCGGGGCGGGGTGTGATCGTGGACTGCCGCTCCAGCACGTATGCCGCGGCGTGGACGCCCGAGGGTGACCTCGCGGACCGCTGGGTGCAGGTGCGGGTGCCCGGGGCCACGCACATGGCCAAGCACACCCGCGGCCTCGTCGCCCGCCACCTGTGCGAGGCGGGCGACGACCCGAGGTCGGTGCCGGCACTGGCCGAGGTGGTGGGGCGCGCCTTCGACGTGTCGCTGGCCGAGCCCCGCCGTGCCGGCCAGCCGTGGGTCCTCGACGCGTCGGCGCGCTGAGCGTGGCGACACGGTGACCGGGCCGCTCTCGTGAGCGGCGTGGAGCTCGCCGACCTGCTGGCCCGGGTCGGCCCCGTCCTCGTCTTCTTCCTGGCGATCACGGTCGTCGCCGAGATCGCCGACGCTGCCGGGGTGTTCGACGTGGCGGGGCACTGGACCGCCCGCGCCGCACGTCACCGGGTCGTCGTGCTGTGGCTGCTGTTCGTCGGCCTGGCCGTCGTGTGCACGGTCGTCCTCTCCCTCGACACCACTGCGGTGCTCCTCACGCCGGTCGGCCTGGCGATCGCGCGCCAGCTCGGGCTCCCGGCGGCGCCGTTCGCGCTGACCACGCTGTGGCTGGCCAACACCGCGTCCCTGCTGTTGCCGGTCTCGAACCTGACGAACCTGCTCGCCCTGCACCACTTCGACCGACTCGGCCTCGGCCACGACGGGTACATCCGGCTGGCGGCCCTCCCCGCACTCGGGGCCGTCGCCGGCACCGTCGTCGTGCTCTGGGCCCTGCACCGCCGCGAGCTGGGTGGGCGCTACGTCCCGGACGCTCCCCCGGACCCCCACGACCGCACCCTGCTGCGCGGCAGCGGCCTCGTCTGCCTGGCCGTGGGACCGCTCTTCGCGGCGGGGCTGAACCCGGCGGTGGTCGCCACCGTCGCGGCCGCCGTCCTGCTCGCCCTGGCTGCGCGGCGGGACCCGTCGCTGCTGCGCCGGCTCAAGGTCCCGTGGCCCATGGCCCTCGGCTTCGCGGCCCTCTTCGTGCTGGTCGACCTCGCGCTGAGCCACGGCCTCCAGCCGGCGCTGGTCGCCGTCGCGGGATCGGGCGGCACGCCGGCCGACCTCGCCCGGCTCACCGGCCTGGGCGCGGTGTCCGCCAACGCGGTGAACAACCTGCCGGCCTACCTCGCCCTCGAGACGGTGGCGCAGGACGCGCCGGGCCGCCTGATGGCCCTGCTCATCGGTGTCAACGTCGCACCGCTGGTGACCCCGTGGGCCTCGCTCGCGACGCTCCTCTGGGCCCAACGGTGCCGGGCCGCCGCCGTCCGGATCGGCCCGGTCTCGCTGGCGCTCCAAGGACTGCTGTGCGCGGTCGTCGCCACGGCGCTCTCGCTCGCCGGGCTCCTGCTGGTCGCCTGAGCGCAGCCCAGCCCCCTGCCGAGACTGCTTCCCTACGCCAGGGCGGCAGTCAGGTCGTCGACGAGGTCGAGCGGGTCCTCGAGGCCGACGGAGATGCGCACGGTCCCGTCGGTGATCCCGACGGCGGCCCGTGCCTGCGGGCTGAGCCTGCGGTGGGTCGTGGTCGCGGGATGGGTCACCATCGACTTGGCGTCACCGAGGTTGTTGCTGATGTCGACGATCCGCAGGGCGTTCATCACCCTGAAGGCGTCCTCCTTGCCCCCGTCGATCTCGAAGGTCACCACCGTCCCGCCGCCGAGCATCTGCTTGCGGGCGAGCTCGTGCTGCGGGTGCGACTCCAGCCAGGGGTAGACGACGCGGGTGACCCGCGGGTGGGCCTCCAGGGCACGGGCGACGGCGAGCGCCGAGGCCGCCTGCTTCTCGACCCGCAACGTGAGCGTCTCCAGACCCTTGACGAGGACCCAGGCGTTGAACGGTGACAGGGCCGGGCCGGTGTGTCGCATCAGGTTCTTCACCGGGCCGTCGATGAAGTCCTTCGGACCCAGCACCGCGCCGCCGAGCGCGCGGCCCTGGCCGTCGATGTGCTTGGTGGCGGAGTACACGACGACGTCCGCCCCGAACTGCAGCGGCTTGGAGAAGACCGGGGTGCCGAAGACGTTGTCGACGACGACCTTCGCGCCGGCGGCGTGGGCGAGGTCCGCAACGGCCTGCATGTCGACGAGCTCCTGCATCGGGTTGCTCGGCGTCTCGAAGAAGACGGCGGCGGTCGGCTCGGAGAGAGCCTCGCGCCACTGCTCGAGGTCGGGCCCGTCGACGAAGACGGTCTCCACGCCCCAGCGCGGGAGGATCTCGTCGAGGATGACGAAGCAGGAGCCGAAGAGACCCCGGGAGGACACGACCCGGTCCCCCTGGCCCAGCAGGGCGGCGAGGGCGACGAACACGGCGGACATCCCGGAGGCGGTCGCAAAGCAGGCCTCCGCCCCCTCGAGCAGGCGCAGCCGCTCCTCGAACATCGCCACGGTGGGGTTGCCGTAGCGGGAGTAGATGAACTTCTCGATCTCGTCCTTGAAGGCGGCCTCCGCCTGCTCCGCCGAGTCGTACACGAAGCCGGAGGTGAGGAAGAGCGCCTCGGCGGTCTCGTCGAAGCTGCTCCGGGTGAGCCCGCCACGGACGGCGAGGGTGTCGGGCCGCCGGCCCTCGAGGTCGCTCATCCCTGCCTCCACGGCAGCCCGTCGTTCTTCCAGCCGGCGACCGTGCGGTGGCCCTCGTGGTCGTGCGGGCCCTCGAACCCGTGCTCGACGTTGTACGCGGGGCCCAGGCCGGCGGCCGTCGCAGCGCGGGCGGCCGCCGCGGACCGCACGCCCGAGCGGCACAGGAAGTAGATGGGGGCGCCGTCGGGGAGCCCGGCTCCCCGGAGCTGCTCGACGAAGTGCTCGTTCACGGCACCGTCGGGGAACCGCTGCCACTCCAGGCAGATGACCTGCTTGCCGAGGGAGCTGAGGTCCGGGAGGCCGACGTAGCTCCACTCGGCGGTGGTGCGCACGTCGACCAGGACCGCGTCCGCGTCCGCGGCCAGCGCGGCATACGCCTCCCGAGGCGGGACATCACCGGCATAGCTCATGCTGCAAGGGTAGGACGACAAGCCACATGCCGAGACACGTGGGCCGCATGATGGACTCTCCCGCCACCGCGAGCAGGACGTGGTCGACGCGCTCCCGGCCTCGCCGTCGACGTCACGGAGCCGGCCCCCGCGAGCGGCCCCGCGCCATCCCTCCCCCCGCTGCCGGGAAGGGCACTAGCCTCGCCAGTGGAGGTGGTGGCCATGGCGGTCTCACTCGACCAGATCAGCACGCCGGGACGCGTGGCGGAGCCCGGCGAGGGCATCAGCGTCGACGAGCTCCGGCTCGCGAGCCGCAACCACGCGATGCCGCTGGAGGCCATGCGCGACGACCTCACCCCTCCGGGGCTGCACTACGTCCTCACGCACTACGACATGCCTGCCGTCGACCCCGGCTCGTGGAGGCTGACCCTCGACGGAGCTGTGGAGCGGCCGCTCGACCTCGACCTCGCCGCCCTCAGGTCGCTGCCGTCGCGCACGGTGCGCGTCACGCTGGAGTGCGCCGGCAACGGTCGCACCGGGCTGACTCCCCGACCGGTCAGCCAGCCCTGGCTGACCGGTGCGGTGGGCACGGCGGAGTGGACCGGCGTGCCGCTCGCCGGTCTGCTCCGCGACGCCGGGCCGTCCCCCGCTGCCGTCGACGTCGTGTTCGCCGGCGCCGACCACGGCTTCGAGCGTGGAGTCGAGCAGGACTACCAGCGCGGCCTGCCCCTGGCCGAGGCACTCGGAGACGACGTGCTGCTCGCCTACGCCATGAACGGTGAGCCGCTGCCGCTCCAGCACGGGCGACCGCTGCGGCTCGTCGTCCCGGGCTGGTACGGCATGGCCCACGTGAAGTGGCTGCGCAGCGTCACCGTGATCACCCACGAGTTCGACGGCTTCCAGAACGCCGTGGCCTACCGGTTCCGCCAGAGCGCCGAGGAGCCCGGCGAGCCCGTCACGCGGATCGAGCCCCGCGCGCTGCTGGTGCCTCCCGGGCACCCGGACTTCATGACCCGGGAACGCATCCTGCGCCCCGGCCCGGTGACGCTGTCCGGGCGGGCGTGGTCCGGTTGGGGCCCGGTGGTGCGGGTCGAGCTGAGCACCGACGACGGCCGCACGTGGGCCGACACCGAGCTGACCGGGGAGAGCCACCGCTGGGCGTGGCGCGGGTTCAGCGCGCCCTTCGAGGCGACGCCGGGCCGGCACGTGCTGCGGGTCCGTGCCCACGACGCCACAGGGCGGGTCCAGCGCCAGGAGCCGCAGTGGAACCGCGGGGGGTTCGCGAACAACGCCGACGAGCCGGTGACGGTGCACGTGCTGGACGCCTGAGCAACGGCGCCTCGGGCCCTCAGGTGCGGTTGGTGAAGGCCACCGACGCGTTGCCGTCCTGCCACACCTCGATCGCGGTCAGCGACCCGGGCGCCGCCGCGAGCCGCCAGATCGTCTCGTGCGGCATCTTCAGCACGTGCGCGAGAACGGTCATGATCGGCTTGCGATGGCAGACGACGACGGTGGTGCCGCCCGCCGCCACGCACCGCCCGAAGGCCGTGAGCACCCGCTCGGCCATCTCGTCGTGGGTCTCGCCTCCCGGGCGGGCGTAGCCAGGGTCCGCGCGCAGGGCCTGCAGCGCCTCGGGCTCCTCGCGCATCAGGTCGGCGACCGCCACGCCGTCCCAGTCGCCGAAGTTCTGCTCGTCCCAGTCCGGGTCGACCACGGGCGCGAGCCCGGTCGCCTCGGCCACGGCGGCCCCCGTCTCCACGGCACGCAGGAGCGAGGACGTGACGAGCCGGGCCGGCGTGTCCCCCAGCAGGTGGGCGGCCGCCCTCCCCGCCGCGGCCGCCTGCGAGCGGCCGGCCGCATTGAGCGACGGGTCGGCGCCCCCGCGGCCGTCGAGCCGGCCGGCAGCGGTGAAGTCGGTGACGCCGTGGCGCACCAGGAGGATCCGGGTCGGGGTCCCGAGGTCCGGACCCACCCCCACCGGGGCCGACGTGCCCGAGGGCGCCGGGTCGATGACCTCGTCCACGGCCTCGGCCACGCCCTCCCCGTCTGCAGGGAGGTCCAGGCGGCGGCTCAGCGTCACGCCGTCCATGCCGCGGTTCGACAGGGCGTCGGCGGTCTTGTTCTGCTCGCGCGGGATCCACTCGAAGGTCACCGACCCGCCGGCTGCGCTGATCCGGGCGGCGACGTCACGGGCCTGCAGCGCCAGCCGGCGCATGTCCTCGTGCTTGATCTTCCACCGGCCCGCCATCTGCTCGACGACGAGCTTGGAGTCCATCCGGACCAGCACGTCGGCGCCCGGGTCGACCTCGTGGGCGGCCTGCAGGCCCTCGATCAGCCCGGTGTACTCGGCCACGTTGTTGGACGCCTTGCCCAGCGGCGCGCAGCCCTCGTGCAGCACCTCACCGGTCGCGCGGTCGCGCACGACCGCGCCCCAGCCGGCGACCCCCGGGTTGCCCCGCGACCCGCCGTCGGCCTCGACCGTGAGTGCCCTGCCCACGCCCGTCAGAGACCGGACTCGGCGGTGCGGACGAGGATGCGGCGGCACTCCTCGCAGCGCAGCACCTCATCGTCCGGCGCGGCCTTGATCCGGGTCATGTCGACGTTGTTGAGCTCGAGCTGGCAGCCGCCGCATCGACGCTGGCGCAGGGCGGCCGCGCCCAGCCCGCCGCCTTGGGCGCGCACCTTCTCGTAGAGCGTGACCAGGTCGTCGCCGACCCCCGCCACGATGTCGGCCCGAGGGGCGGCGACGGTGGTGGCCTCGGCGTCGAGGTCGGCCAGGGCTGCGTCCCGGGCGGCGGTGACCTCGTCGAGCCGCGACGTCACCTCGCCGCGCTTGCCCTCGAGCCGGGTGACCTCGGCCTCGACGGCCTCGGCGCGCTCCATGATCTCGATCTCGATGTCCTCGAGCTCACCCTGCCGGCGCGTCAGCGACTGCAGCTCGTGCTGGATCGCCTGGAGGTCCTTGGCCGTGCCGGTGCCCGAGTCGAGGCGCGCCTGGTCGCGCGCGGCGCGGTCGCGCACGAGCTGGACGTCCGACTCCGCCTTGGCCACCTCGCGCTGCACGTCGCTGAGCTCGGTGCGGACCCGCACCAGCTCGCTGTCGAGCAGGTCCAGCTGGGTCTGGAGGTCCTTCAGCTGTGCGTGCTGCGGGAGGGTCTTCCTCGCGTGCGCGATCTGGTCCAGGCGGGTGTCGATGGCCTGCAGGTCGAGCAGTCGCCACTGTCGGGACGGGTCGGCTTTCAGGGCGTGCCTCCAGGGGACTCAGCGCCGACCGCGAACTCCCACGGGTCGGTGCGCAGTGTGGATATGTGGGTGTCCACCGTAGTGCCCGCCCGGCCTCCCGCGGCAAGCGCGTCGCGCAGGAGCTGCTCGGCGCCGGCGAGCCACAGGGACTCGGTGGCCCAGTGGCCGGCGTCGACGACGTAGGGGGTGCCCCCGCGGGACTCCTCGCGGGCCTCGAGCACCGGGTGGTGGCGCAGGTCGGCCGTGACGTACACGTCGGCACCGCTCGCCCGCGCGGCCCCGAACATGTCGTCCCCGGCGCCACCCATGACGGCCACCCGCTGGACGCTCGCCTCCGCGGGCCCCGCCACCCGGATGCCGCCCGCGGCCCGGGGCAGCGCGGCATACAGGCTCTGCGCGAAGGCCGAGAGCGAGACGGGTGCCGGGAGCATCCCCACCCGGCCCAGCGGCTGCCCCTCCACCACCGCGAGGGGCTCCACGGCACCCAGTCCGCACGCGTCGGCCAGTGCGTCGTTGACCCCGGGCGAGGCGACGTCGGCATTGGTGTGGGCGACGTAGAGGGCGATGTCGTTGACCACGAGGCTGGTGACGCTCGCGCCCTTGGCCGTGGTCGTCGCGACGCTGTGCACGCCGCGCAGCAGCAGCGGGTGGTGGGTCACGAGGAGGTCCGCGCCCAGGGCCCGGGCCTCCTCGATGACCGCCAGGGTGGGGTCGACGGCGAAGTGGATGCGGCTCACGGGCTGCTCGAGGTCGCCGGAGACCAGGCCCACCTGGTCCCAGGACTGGGCGGTCTCGGGCGGGTAGAGGCCCTCGAGGGCCCGGACGACGTCGGCGAGCGTCAGCACGTGGGCCCGGCCGGTCTCGAACCGACGACACCCGCGGTGTAAACGCGGTGCTCTACCAACTGAGCTACAGGCCCCAGGGACGTGCCGAAAGGTACCCCATCGGCACGCTCCGCCGTCAGTCGACGGCGGTCCGGAGAGGCGTCAGCGCAACGCCGCCAGCGCCTCGTGGTAGCCGGAGAAGTCGCGGGCCTGGCCGATCTCGTTGACCAGCGACCACCGCACCACGCCCTCGCGGTCGATGAGGAAGGTGCCGCGGGTGGCGGCGCCGGCCCGCTCGCTGAAGACGCCGAAGTCCCGGGCCACCTGGCCGTGCGGCCAGAAGTCCGAGAGCAGGGGGAAGAAGTAGCCCTCCTTGTCGGCCCAGGCGCGCTGGCTGAACATGTGGTCGCACGAGATCGCCAGGACCTGCACGTCGTCGCCGACGAAGGCGCCGAGGTCGTCGCGGATCTCGCACAGCTCACCGGTGCAGATACCGGAGAACGCGAACGGGTAGAAGACCACGACCACGTTCTTCTCACCGCGGAACTCGGCCAGCGACACAGGGGTGCCGTTCTGGTCCCGGAGGGTGAAGTCAGGGGCGACGTCGCCCGCAGAGAGCGCGGTCTGGTGGATCGTCTGCGTCATGTCCCCAGTCTGCCAGCCGGATCAGCGACGGGCGGACCTGGGGGCGACCAGCCGGGTGGCGGCCCAGTCCTCGCAGGCGTTGACGCTGCCCGAGGTGTGCAGCCCCGCGGTCGTCGCGGCCTCCTCGATGTCGCTCGCGTCGACGTGGCCCGCGCGGCCCGCCTTCGGTGTCAGCACAACGATGAAACCGTGGTCCGCGAGGTTCGTCAGCGCGTCGACCACCGCGTCGACGAGGTCGCCGTCGTCGTCGCGCCACCAGATCATGACCGCGTCGGCCACGCCCCCGTAGTCCTCGTCCTCGAGCTCCGTCGTGGTGAGGTCCTCGATCGCGAAGCGCAGGTCGTCGTCGACGTCCGCGTCATAGCCGAACTCCTGGATGACCTGGCCCGCGGTGAAACCCAGCTTGCCCGCTGCACTCCCCGGCGCCGCCGCTTGCGCGGAGGTACTCACAGCCCTCGCCTCCTCGTACTGACCTGTGCCGCACAGTCCACCCGGTCCCGGGCGGTTTGCGCAACCGATTGGGCAGATTCCACACCGTTCGGCTGATCGGCGCGCGGCGAGCCGCCAGGTGGACGCTCCGGCACGGTCACCGCGCCCGGCGCCGGGCGACGCTGGACCGGGCCACCTGCCCGTTGAGCAGCAGCTCCGCGTCGGACTGGTCGAGGTGGCTCACCTGGGGGCGGGCACGCCCCGGGGTCGAGAGCAGCTCCACGCTGGCGAGCCGCAGCCTGCGCTGCAACGGCCCCTGCCTGACCCGCAGGGACTGGATCCGCGCGTGCGGGACGAGGTGGGTGAACCGGCGGGCCCGACCCCCGCGCACCAGCACGGCGTCGGGGGTGACGGCATACCCGTGGCGGACCCTCACGAGCGGGCTGAGCCACACGGCACGCTGAGGGGCCACGACGTATGCCGCGGGGCCGGGCTCGGCCCCGACCATCCCCTCCAGCACGGCCCGGGGGTCGGCACCGGGACGCAGCAGGGTGACGATGCGCAGCGCCTCGGCGCGGGTCCCCACGGGCAGCACCACCGAGTCGCTGTCGTCGGCGCTGGGCCCCACGCCGGCGACGTTCACCTCGACGCGCCACCAGTCCGGGAGCCGCCAGAACATCGGCTGGCGCAGGGACACGACCTGGATGCGGTGCACCGGGACGCTGCTGGCCTTCAGGTCGGTGAGGCCCCGGCGGACCTGGATCCCGCCACGGTCGCGCACCAGCTCGAAGTTCCACTCCTTCACCAGGCTGCCCACCGTGTTGCCGCCCACGGCCAGGACGGCGGGCCCGAGGAAGGCCACCATGCCGCCGCGGCCGAGCGCCATGGCCGTGACGAGGGTCGGCACCGCTACGACCAGGAAGAGCGTCTGGCCGCGGTAGAGCGTCGCCTGCACCAGCCTGGCCGTCGGCACCCGCACGACCGTCTCCTCGGCAGACGCCCCGACCACACCCCCCGCCTGCTGGAGCCGCGCCGGGGAGACCCCCGGCCGGTCGCCCGCCCCGGCCCCGCCCGCGGCCGGCGCTCCGCCACCCGCGGCGCCCGCGCCGCCGACCGCGCCGCCGCCCTCCGGACCGCTCGGCGGTGCACCGTGGTCGGCGTTCGCTTCGTCGCTGCGGCCGGCCAGGGCCATCAGCCGCGCCCGCACGTCGTGGGCCTGGGCCTGGTGGAGGAAGGCGAGCCGCGCGTCGGACCCGCTCCCACCGGCGGCCTGGACCCGCACCTCGGACAGCCCCGCGAGCCGGGCGAGGAGGGGCCGCCGGATGTCCACCGCCTGGATCCGGTCGTAGCGCACCTGCCGGTGCTGGCGGAACACCAGGCCCGTGCGCACCTCGAGGGTGCTCTCACCGACCCGGAACCGTGACACCCGCCACGAGAGCCAGCCGAGGAGGACCACCATGAGCACGACCAGCGCGGCGCCGAGCGCCAGCCACTGCAGCGGCGCGCCGGTGGGCACGTCGGAGCGCTGCCCGAAGAGGGCGTCCACCTGGTTCCCGATGACCCACGCGGCCACCGCGAGCAGCGTCACCCCGCCGCGCAGCAGCGGTGACAGCGGGTGGAACCGCTCCCACGGGTGGTCGCTCGCGGCGGCCGGACCCGGGTCCACCCGGGGGGTGTCCCCGTTCTCGGCCGGCGGGGCGCCGGCCCCACTGGCCTGGCTCACAGTCCGGCCCGCTGCGACTCGCCCCGCTCGGTGAGACGCGTCCGCAGGGCCTCTGCCTCCGCGAGCGGCAGCCCGGGGATGCTGCCCCCGCTGCGGGCGGCCGCGGTGTGGATCTCGACGCTCGCCAGGCCGAAGTGCCGGGCCACCGGCCCCGACTGCATGTCGGCGAGCTGCAGCCGCCCGTAGGGGATGCTCACGAGGCTGCGCCACAACCGTCCGCGCCGGATCACCAGCTCCTCCCCCTGCTCGGCGAAGCTGATGGCACTGACCTGGCGTCGCACCAGCCACAGCAGCCAGAGCCAGACCGCCGCCAGCCCGGCCGCCGCCCAGAGCAGGGGCCGCCACCCGGCGGCGATCCCGACACCGGCGAGCAGCGCGGCGGCGGGCACGCACACCGCCGTCGCCACCACCGACCGTGCGGTCGCCAGGCGGGGTGAGACCCCGCGCCACTGCGGGCCGCCCTCGCCGTACAGCCCCACGGTCTCCCACCCCTGCGCGCTCTCCACGGCACCACTATCGGGCATCGCCGCACCCAGCGGCATACAGTGCCGCTGTGGGGCGCGTGACGAAGAGGGTGCCGAGCACCCGCGTCGTCGTGGGCGACGCCGACGACGGCCCCGTCGCGAGCGCGACGAGCCGCCCGGACACGGTCGCCGTCGAGGAGCCGCTGGCGATCCGGGTCGAGGGGCGACCCGTCTCGGTGACGATGCGCACTCCCGGCGACGACTTCGACCTCGCCATCGGCTTCCTGCTGACCGAGGGGATGCTCGAAGAGGCCGCCCAGGTCCGGCAGGCGACGCACTGCCGCGACGAGGACGAGACCGGCTCCCCCACCTTCAACGTGGTCGACATCGCCCTGGCGCCGGGCACCGCGCTCGACACCAGCCGTGCCGAGCGCTCCTCCTACACCTCGAGCGCCTGCGGGGTCTGCGGGAAGACCAGCATCGAGGCCATCCGGGCCACCACCAGGTATGCCGTGGCGCGCGACACCGCCGTCTTCGACCCTGCCGTGGTGGCGGGGCTGCCGGAGGCGCTGCGCTCGCGCCAGCGCGCCTTCGACCGCACCGGCGGCCTCCACGCGGCCGGGCTGCTGACGGCCACGGGCGAGGTCCTCGCCGTCCGGGAGGACGTCGGGCGGCACAACGCCGTCGACAAGGTGGTCGGGTGGGCCGCCCGGGAGGGACGGCTCCCGCTGTCCGGCCACATCCTGGTCGTCAGCGGCCGCGCGAGCTTCGAGCTGACCCAGAAGGCGGTCATGGCGGGGGTCCCGATGCTGGTCGCGGTCTCGGCGCCCTCGTCGCTCGCGGTGGAGCTGGCGACCGAGGCGGGCCTGACCCTGGTCGGTTTCGCGCGGCCACCGCGGATGACCGTGTACGCCGGCGCGCACCGGCTCGGGCTGGCCTGACACCGGGACGGCGCCGCGCACGAGCCGTCCACCGGCGAGCGGCTACAGGGCGGCCTCGATGGCCTTCCGCAGGGGCTCCGCAAGGGTCTCGCTGAAGCTCATGGTCAGGTGGTGGTTGTCGCGGTAGATCACCTTGCCGTCCTCCATGACCGGGCAGGTGTCGTCCGGGCACAGGCGCTCGGTCAGGTCGACGAAGCGCACCGCCTTCGGCGCGGCGGCCTTCTCCGCCTTCGCGAGCGGCTCGTCGAGGTACGTGTGGCCGGCCCGCGGGAAGTCGCACTTGCTCGCGTCGTTGCCGTTCTTCGACAGGCAGGCGGGGACGTCGACATCGGGCCGGGGCACGTCACGGATGACGAGGATGCGCGGGGCCGCGGACGCGAGCCTCGCGAAGCTCCGGGCCGAGCCCTCCTTCCAGACCGCGCCCACGGTCTCGGGGGTGGTGCGGCTGCCGTCCGGGTTCAGCGCCAGGCTGCGGTAGTCCATCCAGCGGCCGACCACGACGGCGTCGAGGTCCTCGATCGAGCCCACCCGGTCGAGCATCTGCGAGCGCCAGTCCGCGCACGCGGTGTACTCGGCCTTGTTCTGCTTGATCCAGATCGGCACGTCGCTGACCGTGCAGGAGTTCTTCATGAAGACGTAGACGGTCCACCCGCGCTCCTCCGCGAGCCTCTTCAGCGCGGGCTGCCAGTGCTGGGAGTGCGAGTCTCCGATCAGGGCGACCTTCCGCTTGCCGTTCACCGGGCCCAGACGGCAGTCCTCCGCCGGCGGGACCTTCACGGTCTGCACGCCGTTGTTGCACTCCTTGAGGATCTGGGGTGTGTCCTGGCGGGCCTGCTCACCCGCGCCCTGGCCCGCGGCGCCGGCGACGGTGAGACCGCCGGCCCCGATGAGCGAGGCCGCGACGAGGGCACCGCCGAACTGCATCGAGCGGCGTCGCGACGCCTTCAGCGCGCTCGCCTGCCGCATGGGCTGCTCGACGAGGTAGTGGCTCGCGACCGCGAGACCGAAGGAGAGGGCGACGGCCGCGAGGACGACCGGCCAGCTCGCGTGGGTGGCCGCGGACGTGCCGTCGGCGGCGACACCGGTGGAGGCCGCACCGAAGCGCGCGTTCGCGATGACGAGCACCGGCCAGTGCCAGAGGTACCACGCGTACGAGACCCGGCCGATGTAGCGCGGAACGGGGTGCGACAGCGCCCGGGAGACCCCCTCGTCCGGCAGGCGGGCGCCCGCGGCAATGAGCGCCGCGGTGCCGAGCACCGGCACGAGCGCCGCGGTGCCGGGGAACGGTGTGCTCTCGTCCATCAGCAGCGCCGACGCGACGATCGCGCCGAGCCCCGTCAGCGACAGGGCCCACGCGGCGCGGCGGGTCAGCAGTGGCAGGACGGGACGGGCCAGGGCGAGTGCCGCGCCGATGCCGAGCTCCCAGGCCCGGGTGTGCAGGCCGAAGTAGGCGAACGGGCTGCCGCTCCCGGAGAGCTGCCACGACACGACGAGCGAGGCCACGACGACGACGCCGAGGGTCAGGCCGATGCGGCGGAACACCACGGACCAGGCGCGCTTGGCCAGCCCGGAGCGCCCCGCGAGGAGCAGCAGCAGGAGGGGCCAGACGACGTAGAACTGCTCCTCCACGCTCAGCGACCAGAAGTGCAGGACGGGGCTCTTGTCGGTGTCGGCCATGTACTGCGTCGACTCGGACGCGAAGCGCCAGTTCGCCCCCCACAGGGCGGCCCCGACGAGGTCGGCGGCGATCCCCTTGCGGTCGATCGGGGGGATGAACAGGAAGACGGCGACCGCGGTCGCCGCCAGCACGAGGGTCGAGAGCGGCAGCAGCCGCCGGATCCGCCGGGCGTAGAACTCGCTGAGCGAGATGGTGCCGGTGCGCGCGACCTCGTCGACCAGGAGCCCGGTGATGAGGAACCCGGAGAGCACGAAGAACACGTCGACGCCGACGAAGCCGCCGCTGACGAGGCTGACGCCCGCGTGGAAGGCCACCACGAGGAGCACCGCCACGGCGCGCAGTCCCTCGATGTCCCCACGGAAGCGTTGACGACGCGCCCGCCTCGTCTGAGGCGGGGCGACGTCCGGGCGGGTCATCGTGGCAGTAGGCATACAGCGGCTCAGTATTCCGGTGACACCCCCCGCGGTTCCAATTCGCAGGCTTGCCCCGGGCGTGTCCCCGGGCCCCTCCGTGCGGGGCCGGCGCTCCGACCGTGACCGTCCTCACGGCGGGGTCGCCGCATACTGGGAGGTAGCCGGACCCGGTTGTGACCTGCACCTCGTTTCGGGGGAAGATGGATGTGGTCGCCGGCACACCTGCGGCCACCACCTGAGAAAGGACCTTCGACGTGGCCGCACGCGATCAGGCCGGGCCCATCCTCAACGGCCTCCCGAGCCAGCTCCCCGACATCGACCCGGAGGAGACCCAGGAGTGGCTTGACTCCCTCGATGGCGCCATCGACGAGGGCGGTCGCACCCGCGCGCGCTACCTCATGCTCAAGCTGATCCAGCGCGCCCGCGAGCAGAACCTCGGGGTCCCCTCGCTGACGGCGACCGACTACATCAACACCATCCCCCCGGAGCGCGAGCCGTGGTTCCCCGGCGACGAGGAGGTCGAGCGCCGCTACCGCGCCTGGCTGCGCTGGAACGCCGCGGTCATGGTGCACCGGGCGCAGCGCCCGGACATCTCGGTCGGCGGCCACATCTCGACGTACGCCTCGGCGGCCACGCTCTACGAGGTGGGCTTCAACCACTTCTGGCGGGGCAAGGACCACGAGGGCGGCGGCGACCAGGTCTTCTTCCAGGGCCATGCGTCCCCCGGCATGTACGCCCGCGCCTTCCTCGAGGGCCGGCTCACCGAGGCGCAGCTCGACGGCTTCCGCCAGGAGAAGAGCCACCTCGTCGACGGGAAGCCGCTCGCCCTCCCCTCGTACCCGCACCCGCGCCTCATGCCGGACTTCTGGGAGTTCCCGACCGTGTCGATGGGGCTCGGTCCCCTGAACGCCATCTACCAGGCGCAGTTCAACAAGTACCTCCACAACCGCGGCATCAAGGACACCAGCCAGCAGCACGTCTGGGCCTTCCTCGGCGACGGCGAGATGGACGAACCCGAGTCGCGCGGCCTGCTGCAGCTCGCCGCCGGTGAGGAGCTCGACAACCTCACCTTCGTCATCAACTGCAACCTGCAGCGGCTCGACGGCCCCGTGCGTGGCAACGGCAAGATCATCCAGGAGCTGGAGTCGTTCTTCCGCGGCGCCGGGTGGAACGTCGTGAAGGTGGTCTGGGGCCGCGGCTGGGACCCGCTCCTCGCCCAGGACCGTGACGGCGCCCTGGTCAACATCATGAACCAGACGAGCGACGGCGACTACCAGACCTTCCGGGCCAACGACGGCGCCTACGTGCGCGAGCACTTCTTCGGCCGCGACCCGCGCACCCGCGCGATGGTCAAGGACTGGAGCGACGACGAGGTGTGGTGGAAGCTCAAGCGGGGCGGGCACGACTACCACAAGGTGTATGCCGCGTACAAGGCCGCGACGGAGCACACCGGCCAGCCGACGGTCATCCTCGCGAAGACCATCAAGGGCTACGGCCTGGGCAGCCACTTCGCCGGGCGCAACGCGACCCACCAGATGAAGAAGCTGACCCTGGACGACCTCAAGGGCCTGCGCGACAGCCTCAAGCTCCCGATCAGCGACGAACAGCTCGAGGCCGACCCGTACCGCCCGCCGTACTTCCACCCCGGCGACGACGACCCGGCCATCGCCTACCTCAAGGAGCGCCGCCAGAAGCTCGGTGGCTCGCTGCCCCGGCGCGTCGTGGACCACAAGCCGCTGCACCTGCCGGACCCGTCGTCCTACGCCGTGGTGAAGAAGGGCACCGGCAAGCAGCAGGTCGCGACGACCATGGCGTTCGTGCGGCTGCTCAAGGAGCTCATGCGCGACAAGGAGTTCGGCAAGCGGGTGGTGCCGATCATCCCCGACGAGGCGCGGACGTTCGGGATGGACTCCTTCTTCCCGACGATCAAGATCTACAACCCGCACGGGCAGCACTACACGTCGGTCGACGCCGAGCTGATGCTCGCCTACAAGGAGTCAGAGCAGGGTCAGATCCTGCACCTCGGCATCAACGAGGCAGGCTCGCTGGCGGCCTTCACCGCCGCCGGCACGTCCTACGCGACGCACGGCGAGCCGATGGTCCCGATCTACATCTTCTACTCGATGTTCGGCTTCCAGCGCACCGGCGACTCCATCTGGGCCGCTGCCGACCAGATGACGCGCGGCTTCCTCATCGGGGCCACGGCCGGCCGGACCACGCTGACCGGCGAGGGCCTGCAACACGCCGACGGCCACAGCCCGCTGCTCGCCGCGACGAACCCGGCGGTCGTCTCCTACGACCCGGCCTTCGCGTTCGAGATCGGCCACATCATGGAGGACGGCCTGCGTCGCATGTACGGCGACAACGCGGAGAACGTCATCTACTACCTGACGGTCTACAACGAGCCGATGAGCCAGCCGGCCGAGCCCGAGCACGTCGACCGCGAGGGCATCCTGCGCGGCATGCACCTCTACGCGCCCGGCAACAGCGAGGGCCTCGGCGAGCACCCGGCGCGCGTCCAGCTGATGGCCTCCGGCGTGGGGGTGCCGTGGGCGCTCGAGGCGCAGGAGCTGCTCCGCAACGACTGGGGCGTCGTCGCGGACGTCTGGTCGGTCACCTCGTGGAGCGAGCTGCGCCGTGACGGCCTGGCCTGCGACGAGCACCGCTTCCTCCACCCCGACGAGGAGCGCCGCGTGCCCTACGTCACGCAGCGGCTGCGGGAGACCCGCGGCCCGGTCGTGGCGGTGTCGGACTACATGCGCCAGGTCCAGGACCAGGTCCAGCCGTGGGTGCCGACCGACTTCGCCTCCCTCGGCGCGGACGGCTTCGGCTTCTCCGACACCCGCCCGGCGGCGCGGCGGTTCTTCCACATCGACGGCCCGTCCGTCGCCGTGCGGGCGCTGCAGATGCTCGCCGACCGCGGCGAGGTCGACGGCAACCTCGCCCGCGAGGCCGCGTCCCGCTACCGCCTGCTCGACGTCACCGCCGGCACGTCCGGCAACGCCGGCGGGGACTCCTGACCGACCCCGCTCCCGCACGACCGGTATGCCGCCCGCTCACCCGAGCGGGCGGCATACCCGCATCTGGGGCCCGCTCCGCCGAGGTGCTCCCGGCGCAAGGTTCGCCCAACCTCTCTCCTGGTGGCGAAGCTTCGCCCCTCCCGAAACCTTCGCCCAAACGTTGCCGCGTCCGCACTCGGCGCGCCGCGTGCGCAGCGTGCGGCGAGGATGGGTCCATGTCGACCCACTCCCCCGACCAGCCGGGGCGCGTCGCCGTCACCGGAGCAGCAGGCCAGCTCGGCCGTGCCGTCGTGCGCCACCTGCGTGAGACCGGCTGGGACGTCCTGGCCATCGACCGCCGCAACCCGGAGGGCGAGGGAGAGTTCCTGGCCGTCGACCTCACCGACTACGGCCAGGTCCTTCCCGCGCTGACCGGTGGCGTCGACGAGCACGGCCCCGTGGACGCGGTCGTGCACCTTGCCGCGATCCGGGCCCCGGGCCTGGTGCCCAACGCGACCACGTTCGCCAACAACGTGCCCTCGACCCACAACGTCTTCGCGGCGTGCCGGGCGGCCGGCGTCCGCAACGTCGTCTGGGCCAGCAGCGAGACGGTGCTCGGCCTGCCGTTCGACACCCCGCCGCCGTACGTGCCGGTCGACGAGGAGTACCACCCGCGCCCGGAGTCGACCTACTCGCTGGGCAAGACGCTCGAGGAGGAGATGGCGCGCCAGTTCTGCCGCTGGGACCCGCGGCTCAAGATGGTCGGGCTGAGGTTCTCCAACGTCATGGACCCGCAGGACTACCAACGGTTCCCGGACTTCGACCGCGACCCGCACCTGCGCAGGTGGAACCTCTGGGGATACATCGACGCCCGCGACGGGGCGCAGGCCGTGCGGCTGGGCCTCGAGCACGACGCCACCGGGGCCGACGTCTTCGTCATCGCGAACGCCGACACGGTGATGAGCCGCCCGAGCGCCGAGCTGATGGCCGAGGTCTTCCCCGAGGTCGAGGTGCGCCGCGAGCTCGGCGAGCACGAGACGCTGCTGTGCATCGACAAGGCCCGCCGGGTGCTGGGCTACGAGCCGCGGCACTCCTGGCGCGACGCGTAGCCCAGCACGCCGTGGCCCACACCATGGGCCAGCGCACCGTCACCCCGTGGGTCAGCCCTCGCCGAGGAACTCGTCGCGGGCGACGACGCCGGTGTCGGGGTTGTCGGTGAACAGCCCGTCGATCCCTGTGCGCAGGAAGGTCACCTGCTCGTTCACCGCCTTGCCGTAGGCGTTGGGGTCGGTGCCGACGCGGAAGTCGGCGGGCAGGAACTGGTTCTCGTTGCGGAACGTGTAGGGGTGCACCTTCAGTCCGGCGGCGTGCGCGTCGGCCACGAGGCTGGTCGGCTGGCCCAGGGTGCCGTCGCTGCGGCGCGGGATCACCTGGTTCTTCTCCGGCCCGACGCCGTTGAGCCACTTCGCGAGCGAGCGCAGGCTCTGCGGCCGGAGCAGGTCGGCGTAGGTGCGGGGGTCGCCCTTGGCGACCAGGTCGTGGGGCGCACCGGTGGCGCTGGTGAGGAGGACGAGCGGGGCGCGCACGCCGTCCACCTGCCGCATGCGCTGCAGGTTGGTCAGCTCGAACGACTGGATGAAGATCGGCGCCTTCGAGCGGTCCAGGCCGGCCCCGCGCACCTGGCGCACCAGCGGGGTCTCGAGGTCGAGGTCGATCGAGGCGAAGTAGGTGGAGTGCTTGGTCTCCGGGTAGACGCCGACGGGGCGCCGCAGCTCGCGGCTGAGGCGCTCGCGCAGGCGCAGCACCTCGCCGAACGTCGGCACCTCGTAGCGGCCGTCGTACATCGTGTTCTCCTGGCGCACCTGCGGCAGGCGCTCGACGGCGCGCAGGGTCTTCAGCTCCGCGAGCGTGAAGTCCTCGGTGAACCAGCCGGTGAGCGCCTTGCCGTCGATCGTCTTCGTGGCGCGGCGGCCCGCGAACTCGGGGCGACTCGCGACGTCGGTGGTGCCGGAGATCTCGTTCTCGTGTCGCGCGACGAGCACGTGGTCCTTGGTGGAGACGAGGTCTGGCTCGATGAAGTCGGCGCCCATCCGGGCCGCGAGCTCGTAGGACGCGAGTGTGTGCTCCGGGCGGTACCCGGAGGCACCGCGGTGCCCGACGACGAGCGGGCGGTCCATCTGGGTCTGCACCGTGGCCGGGGCCGGCCGGGTGGCGGGAGCCGCACTGGCGGCCAGGTGGGCGGGAGCCGAGAAGCCCAGCGCGGCGGTCACGGCGAGCACGGTCAGGATTCGGGTCATGGCGGTGACGCTAGGAGGATTTGTCATGGTTCGGCCGTCCTCGCGGTGGCGGTCGGGTGAACACCACCGGTCCCTTCCCCGACCCCTTCCACCACCGGGCGAGGTCCCCTGCACGACTGCTCACCCAGCCCCGCCCCGGCGCGGCCGGTGAGGTGCCCCATGCCGCCCGTTGTGGGCGGCATACAAATAGAGTGTCGGTATGCCGTCCGGGCGAGCCCACACCTCCGCCGCCACGCTGCGCCGGGTCGAGCGCAGCAGCGGCGACCTCTCGAGCGCCGCGATCCGCCGGATGGAGTCCGGGCACGACTGGTACCGCGCCCTCTCGGCCGAGGACCGCTCCTGGGTCGGGCTGGTCGCACAGGCGGGCATCGCCGCGTTCATCGCATGGCTGCGGGACGGCGGCGGGCAGCAGCCCGTGACGGCCAACGTCTTCGGCACGGCACCTCGGGAGCTGACCCGCTCGGTCAGCCTCAAGCAGACCCTCGACCTCGTCCGCTCGGTGGTCGACACCGTCGAGGAACACGCCGCGGAGCTCGCCGAGCCCGGCGGGGAGCAGGCGCTGCGCGAGTCGGTGCTGCGGTACAGCCGCGAGATCGCCTTCGCGGCGGCCGAGGTCTACGCGCAGGCGGCCGAGGCCCGGGGCGCGTGGGACGCCCGGCTCGAGGGCCTGGTCGTCGATGCCGTCCTGCGCGGCGAGGCCGACGACTCGATGCAGTCCCGGGCGAGCGCCCTCGGGTGGGGCAGCACGACCCGGGTCGCGGTGGTCGCCGGCAGCACCCCGCAGGGCGGCTCCGAGGGGGTGGTCGACGGGCTGCGCCGCTCCGCGGCCCGGCTGGGCGTCGACTCGCTGGCCGCGGTGCAGGGGCGACGGCTCGTGTGCATCCTCGGCAACGTCGAGGACCCCCTCGCCGCAGCGCGCGAGCTCGGTGACCACTTCGGCGAGGGCGCGGTCGTCGTGGGGCCCACCGTGCCGCACCTCTTCGCCGCCGGACGCTCGGCGCGGGCCGCGCTCTCGGGCCAGTCGTGTGCCCACGCCTGGCCGGAGGCTCCGCGGCCGGTCTCGGCCGACGACCTGCTCGCGGAGCGCGTCCTCGTCGGCGACCAGGCTGCCCGCGTGCTGCTCGTCGAGCGGATCGTCCGACCGCTGTCGGACAGCGGGGGCGCGAACCTGCTGCAGACGGCCGCCGCGTACCTCGAGAGCGGCAGCGGGCTGGAGAGCACCGCCAGGATCCTCTTCGTGCACCCCAACACGGTCCGCTACCGCCTGGGCAAGATCGCCGACGCCATCGGGTACGACCTCACCGACCCCCATGACGCCCACACGGTGCGCATCGCCCTCGCGCTCGGACGCCTGGCCACCCCGCCCCACCGGGCGGCGCGGGTGGCGCCGCCGCCCGACGGCACCCGCTTTTTGTAGGAACCCTCCAACGACGCTTCGAGATGTTCGTGGCCTTCGGTCACGGTAGCGTCACGACCGGGACGGGAGGCTGGTGACGTGCTCGCGATCGTCTGCCCTGGACAGGGCTCACAGACCCCCGGATTCCTGGCGCCCTGGATGGAGCTGCCGGCCTTCCGGGAGCGACTCGAGTCGCTGGCCGAGGGCGCGGGACTCGACCTGGTCGCCCACGGCACGACCTCGGACGCCGAGACCATCAAGGACACCGCGGTCGCCCAGCCGCTGATCGTCGGTGCGGGCCTCGCCTCCGTGGTCACCCTGCTGCCGGACGGTGACCTCGCCGACCACGTCGGCGTGGGCGCCGGCCACTCCGTCGGCGAGATCACGGCCGCGGCCGTCGCGGCGGCGCTCTCCGAGACCGACGCGATGGCGTTCGTCCGCGAGCGCGGCACCGGCATGGCCGCCGCGAGCGCGGCCACCCCCACCGGCATGAGCGCGGTGCTCGGCGGCGACCCCGCCGAGGTCGCGCAGGCGCTGGAGCGGCACGGCCTCACCGCGGCGAACGCCAACGGGGCGGGTCAGGTCGTCGCGGCCGGCACGCTCGAGCAGCTCGCCGCGCTCGCGGCCGAGCCCCCGGCGAGGGCGCGGGTGATCCCCCTCCAGGTGGCCGGGGCCTTCCACACGCACCACATGGCGCCTGCCGTGGACGCGCTCGCAGCTCAGGCGCGTGGTTTCGCCACGGCACGCCCGGCCATCCCGCTGGTCTCCAACGCGGACGGCGAGGTCCTGCAGGACGGCGCCGAGGTGCTGGCCCGACTGGTGAGCCAGGTCAGCAACCCCGTGCGCTGGGACCTCTGCATGCAGCGGCTGCTCGACCTCGGCGTCACCGGGATGATCGAGCTGCCGCCCTCCGGCACCCTGGTCGGGCTGGCCAAGCGCGGCATGCCGGGCGTGGAGACCCTCGCGCTGAAGACGCCTGACGACCTCGAGGCGGCCCAGCGGATGGTTCGCGAGCACGGCCGCGCCGCTGCCGCCGCGGCATCCACCTCTGACGACCAGAAGGCCTGAAACCATGAGCACTCCCTCCCCCAAGGGCACCGGCACCCTGCTCGAGCCGAGCGGCGCGCGTCATGCCCGCATCCTCGGCGTCGGCGGCTACCGCCCCGAGCGCGTCGTGCCCAACTCCGAGATCGTCGACCTGATCGACTCCTCCGACGAGTGGATCCGCGAGCGGTCCGGCATCATCAGCCGCCGGTTCGCCGCGCAGGACGAGTCGGTCGTCGACATGGCCGAGCACGCCACCCGGCAGGCCCTCGAGGCCTCCGGGCTCGAGGCCGCACAGGTGGACGCCGTGGTCCTCGCGACCGTCACCCACCCGTACCAGACCCCCGCGGCCGCACCGATCCTCGCGGACCGCCTCGGCATCCAGGGGGCGGCGTTCGACATCTCCGCCGCCTGCGCCGGGTACTGCCACGGCATCGCGCTCGCCAACGACATGGTGCGTGGCGGCAGCGCGCAGCACGTCCTCGTCGTCGGGGTCGAGAAGCTCTCGGACTTCACCGACCCCACCGACCGCGGCACCGCGTTCATCTTCGGCGACGGCGCCGGCGCCGCGATCGTGGGCCCCTCGGAGACCCCGGGCATCGGCCCCACCATCTGGGGCTCCGACGGCTCCCAGTGGCGCACCATCTCGCAGCGCGACAGCTGGGTCGAGCTGAAGGAGGCCGGAGGGGTCGGCTCGCCGGCGATCGGGATGGCCGGGCAGTCGGTCTTCCGCTGGGCCGTGTGGGGCATGGCGCCGGTGGCGCAGAAGGCGCTCGACGCCGCGGGGGTGCGGGCCGAGGACCTCGACGCCTTCATCCCGCACCAGGCCAACATGCGGATCATCGACGCGATGGTCAAGCAGCTGAAGCTGCCGGAGGACATCGCCGTCGCCCGCGACATCGCCGAGACCGCCAACACGTCCGCCGCCTCGGTGCCGCTGGCCACCGAGCGCCTGCTGCGCGAGGGCGAGGCGCCGCACGGCGGGCTGGCCCTGCAGATCGGCTTCGGCGCCGGCCTCGTCTACGCGGCGCAGGTCGTCGTCCTGCCCTGAGAGAGCTCCCGCCGGTCTGACGGGTAATCGGGCCAGTCCACCGCACCATCCCACCCACCAAGGAGCGACACAGATGGCACAGAGCGAGCAGGAGATCCTCGAGGGTCTGGCCGAGATCGTCAACGAGGAGACCGGCCTGGCCACCGACTCGGTGCAGCCCGACAAGTCCTTCACCGACGACCTCGACATCGACTCGCTGTCGATGATGACGATCGTCGTCAACGCCGAGGAGCGCTTCGGCGTGCGCATCCCCGACGATGAGGTCAAGAACCTCAAGACCGTGGGCGACGCCGTCGGCTTCATCGCCAAGAACCAGAGCTGACGCCGCGCGGGCGCCGGGTCGGGGGCCCAGCCCCCGGGCCCGGCGCCGGCACCGGCCCGACGACCCACCTCACGAAGGAGCAGATCCGTCCATGACCGCCACCCGACGCGTCGTCGTCACCGGCCTCGGAGCCACCACCCCCGTGGGTGGGACCGTGGCCGAGACCTGGGACGCGATCCTCGCGGGCCGCTCCGGTGCCCGTCCCATGACCTTCGACTGGGTCGAGAAGTACGACCTCCCGGTGACCTTCGCAGCCACCATCAAGACCCCGCCCGAGGACGTCCTCACCAAGGTCGAGACGCGCCGGCTGGACCCGTCCGCCCAGTACGCCATGATCGCCTCGCGCGAGGCGTGGGCCGACGCCGGCTCCCCCGAAGTCGAGCCGGAGCGCCTCGGCGTGGCCATCGGCACTGGCATCGGAGGCGTCTGGACGCTGCTCGACCAGTGGGACAACCTGCGCGAGAAGGGCCCCCGCCGGGTCTTCCCGCTCGCGGTCCCGATGCTTATGGCCAACAGCCCGGCCGGCAACGTCTCGCTCGAGCTGGGAGCGCGTGCCGGCGCGCACGCGACCGTGTCCGCCTGCGCCTCGGGCGCGGAGGCGATGGGCTTCGCCCTGGAGATGATCCGTGCCGGTCGCGCCGACGTCGTCGTCGCGGGCGGGACCGAGGCCGCGGTCCACCCGCTGCCGTTCGCCGGCTTTGCCGCCATGCAGGCCCTGTCCAAGCGCAACGACGACCCCGAGCGCGCCTCACGCCCCTACGACACGGGCCGTGACGGCTTCGTGCTCGGCGAGGGGGCCGCCGTCATCGTCCTCGAGAGCGAGGAGCACGCGCGGGCCCGCGGCGCCAAGATCTACGCCGAGATCGCTGCGGTCGGGATGTCGGCCGACTCCCACCACATCGCCGCTCCCGAGCCCGAGGGGGCAGGCGCCTCACGGGCGATGGTGGAGGCGGTCGAGCGAGCCGGTCTGACGCCCTCGGACATCGTGCACATCAACGCCCACGCCACCTCCACGCCGGTGGGCGACGTCGCGGAGTCGAACGCGATCCGCCGAGCCTTCGGCGATGCCGCCGACGGTATGCCGGTCAGCGCCACGAAGTCGATGACCGGCCACCTCCTCGGCGCGGCCGGGGCGCTGGAGGGGGTCCTGACCGTCCTCGCCCTGCACCACCGGGTCGCACCCGCGACCATCAACCTCGACACCTTCGACCCGGAGATCCGCCTCGACGTGGTCAGCGGGGAGGCACGCAAGCTCCCCGAGGGTGACATCGCTGCCCTCAACAACTCGTTCGGCTTCGGCGGCCACAACGTCGCGCTGACCTTCAAGAGCGTGTAAACACAGGCAATCGGCAACGGCCGCAGGACGGAGGGTCACCCGTTTGGGTGACCCTCCGGCGTTTTTGCGCCAGCACATTTCCCCGCTCCCCTAGCGTGGGCGCGCTCGCTGTAGGGGGAGGTTTCCGTGAGCGTTGCCTGGAGTGCCGGGTCGGGGGTCAACCGCTACTTCGCAGACAGGTCTCTGCCTGGGCGGCTCTCATCCGCCCTGTGGTCGTTCTCCCGCCGTGACCCGAGGGCATGGCGGTCGCTGGCCGTCAACGTGGGCCTGCTCGCTGCCGGCATGCTCTGCTTCTACCTCACCTCACGCCACCGCGACGCCCCGGTGGTCCGCGACGACCTCGCGCTGATCTGCCTCAGTGTCTTCGCGCTGATGGCGGTGGTGTCGTACCTCGCCTGGGAGTGCTCGACCCTCGTGCGGGTCCGCTCGCAGGTCGCCAGGCAGACGCCCGCCGGGGCCCTGCTGACCAGCTCGTTCGGCCCCCGGGCGCTGAGGGTGACGACTCCGGGCATGAGCTACGAGATCCCCTACGCCTCCATCACGCGGGTGGCGCGCATCGGCGACGTCCTGGTGATCAGGTCGGCGAACGACCTGGTCATGGCCCTGCCGATGGAGCTCGTGCCCCCGCAGGGGCTCGAGCTCCTCACCAGCAAGGTGGCGGGTGGGCCCCTGCGCGAGCCGTCCTACTCCTGACGGACGCCCCGCCCGCGCTCCGGGCAGGCCGGCGCGGATCAGTCGTCGTCGGTCGTCTTGGTTGCCGACGGCCGCGGCTTCTTGCGGGTCGGACCAATCGTGATCGTGAACAGGCTGCTGGTCGTCGGTGACGCCGTGCTCGTCGTCTTCGACGGCTTGGGGGGCCTCGGTCCTGCCGTGGTGGTCGTGCGGGTGCCACCACGCGCGACCGACGTCGAGCTCGGCGGCCGGGTGGGCGCCTCCGACCGGGCGACAGCTGTCGCCGCGGTGGTCGGCGCCGTGGCCTCGGCCGAGGGCACGCTCGGGGCCGGTCGCCGCGGCGCCGAGGTGGCGTCGGTCGGCCCGGATGGCGTCGCGGGGGTGGCGCCTGCAGACGCGGCGGGTGCCGTGGGAGCGCTGGGCTGCAGCACGAGGGCCAGGGCGACCGCAGCCGCCGCTCCCGCCACCCAGGCGGCCGAGAACGCAGGTCGGGGCGTGGTGAGGTCGCGACGCTCGCGCAGTGCGGCCCTCCCCCCGGTCGGTGCACCGTCGGTGGGGCTGGTCTCAGCGGCGCCCACGCTCACGGCGGAGGCGGCCCGCCGCGTCCACACCGCGAACAGCACGAAGGCAGCAGCCACCACGGCCCACAGGGCCCAGCAGCCGAGCGCCGCGGGAACCGAGAGCCCGGTGCTGGTGATCAGCCACGCGATGTAGACGAGGCCGGCTGCCCCGCCGTTGGTGGCGAGGGTCCAGACGGCATGCCCCCAGGCCGACAGCCGGCCGGTGAACGCCAGCCAGGGCACACCCGCCCACCACAGGCCGAGGGTCGCGAGCAGGAGCTCGGTGTGGTCGCGGAACGGCCAGAGGATGGCTGTCGCGGCCACGAGCGGGACAGCGGTGACGAGGGCGCGCGGCACCACGGGCGAGCCGCCGCCGTGACGGCGGCGGCCATGGCCGCCGTGCTTCGTGAGCAGGAATCCCAGCGCGCCGACGGCGGCAGCGACGAGGGCCAGGACGACGAGGGTGGACACACATACCTCCCGGGTCAGTCCGATCGGCGCGCCACGCTACCCGAGATGTCCATGATCGCGAAGTTCAGCCCGATCTGGGCAGGCTCACCCCACCTTGTGGAGCCAGCGCACGGGCGCCCCGTCGCCGGCATACCGGAAGGGCTCGAGCTCGAGGTCCCACTCCACGCCGAGCAGCTCGTCGAGCATCTCCGCCATCGCCTCCGGCGACCCCTGGCTGAGCCGCAGGACCTCACGGAGGCGGTCCTCGTTGACCATGGCGTCACCGGAGGAGGACGTCAGCGTGTGGTGGATGCCGAGGCTGGGAGTGTGGGACCAGCGTGCGCCATCGCTGCCGGCACTCGGCTCTTCGGTCACCTCGTAGCGCAGGTTGTCCCAGCCGCGCAGCGTCGAGGCGATCTTGGCGCCGGTGCCGGCTTCGCCGGTCCACGAGAACTCTGCGCGCACCAGCGCGGCACCGGCAGGTTGAGGGGTCCACTCGAGGCTGAGCCGCTGCCCGAGCACGGACTCGAGGGCCCAGACGATATGCGGGCACAACGCCTTCGGGGTGGAGTGAATGAACACCACCCCGCGCGTCATGACACGCGGCATCGCGACAGACATCCGGTCCTCCTTGTGTGCGAGGGACGTCTTCCCCAACGACCTCTGCACACCCGGCCAACCGGATGGTCCTGGAACGCGTGCGCCCCGGCGGGTGCCGGGGTGCTGCCGTGCTGCGCCCCATTGAACACCAATCTTCACATCGACACCACCATTACCACTCATGTCGTCGAGGGCGTCGCACCCACGGCCCCGGGGGTGTGCCGCAGGGCCCCCGCGGCACCTCCCCGCCCGGCGCCTCGTCAGGTGGTGGCACCGATCTTCACGGTGCTCCTTGGTCGGGATCGGGAGAGCACCACCGTCGGAGGGGCGCCTGTGGCGACCGCAGGCCGACGCCATGAGCCGCCTGTCAAGGGGCCGGCGCCGGGCGCGATATCCTCGCAGCGCCCGGTGGCGCCGGCCATGCCGCCGCGCACTGGGGGCAGTAGCTCAGTCGGTCAGAGCAGCGGACTCATAATCCGTCGGTCGTCGGTTCAAGCCCGACCTGCCCCACCCCGCCCCACCTTTCTGTCCCAGTGGCCTATGCAGCCACACTGCGGCCTCCCCGAGACGCCTCGATCTCGCCGCGGTGGCGCATTTGTGGCACATGGGAATCAAGCGCGGCTCTGCCGCGGCGCGGGGCCCCGCGATGGGTCCCGCGCTGCGGGCGCTTCGCGGCCTGCATGCACCCCACCGCACCCCGCGCAA
>NZ_DATBMI010000001.1:0-13870 GCF_036554925.1 Pedococcus sp. | reverse complement strand
GCGAAATCGGACTTCTGGACGGGTGTCGTCGAGGGCCTCACACACCCCTCGACCGCTTGTGAAAGGTATCACAAGCGCTCCGGGGCGCCCTAATCCGGCCGGCCCTCCGGCGATCGGCCGACGTCGCCACCACTCCCCGCCCAGCACCCGCCCGGCCGCAGCAGGACTCCCGGCCCCGCCCGGCGTCCCAGTCGGCATTCGCCACTACTTCTCGCGCAACGCCCGCCCGGCCCTCAGGGCGGCGTCGCGCGAGCGGTGGCGGAGGACGTTGTACGCCGCCAGCACCGCCGTGATGGCGGCACCCATCAACAGGGCACCGCCGAGCGAGTCCACCCCCCGCCCGCCGGGCACCGCCCACCAGGCCAGCGGCAGCCCGAAGCCGACCACCGCAGCGATGACCACCTGTCTCGTCGTCGAGCCCATCGCGGCAGTCAAGCGCACTCCCGGGCATCCGGCACGCCGAGGCCCGACCGCACCGGGCTCCCCGGCACGCGGCGCCCCGGTGACCTCAGGCCCCGGGGCGCCGCTCCCCCAGGCGCGCGCTGGGGAGTCAGGACCGGCGGCCGGCGAGGAGCCTGCGGAGGGTGCCGAAGGTGCCCAGCACCGCGAACACGCCGAACATGGCGAGCTCCGAGCCGTAGGAGCCGAGGACGCTCGGGTCGAACAGGTGGGCCAGGACGAAGGAGGTGGCTGACGGCCAGCCGAGCTCGGCGCCCTCCGGGGTGTTGTAGTAGGCCACCGCGTCGGCGGCGACGACCGCCAGGAAGGAGAGCACGACCCCGGTGAGGATGACCAGGATGAGTGGCACCAGGCCTGCCCTCGGAGCAGTGCCCGCGCCGCGGACGTAGAGGTAGGACGCGCCGGCCGCGATGGCGAAGCTGGTGATGGAGGCGATGAAGCCGAGCTGCCAGACCAGGACCGTGGCCGCCACGCCGACCGGGACGGCCAGGAGCGCGAGCAGGACCCCACGGCCCACCGCCTCGGTCGGCGGGACCTCCACGCCGGCGCGGAGCGCGGCGGCCGACTGCTCGGCCGAGGCCACCGCGTCCGAGGAGGGGTAGGGGGCCGCGTCCGAGCGGGCTGGGTACTCGGGGGTGAACATGGCGTCTCCTGTCACGGGGGCGGTCCGGTGGTGCGCTGCTGAGATCGTGCCGGTCGTCCAGCACCAGGCCCGGGCCCCCTCCTGTCAAGGAGTCACGAGAGAAGCTGGGCGGGGGTGGATATCTCGCGCAGGACCGTACGGCAGGCCCTGGCCCGCGGTCCGCGTGTTCCCCACCGGCTCAGCCGTTCGGCCCCGGCAGGATGGCCCGTCCGGCCACCTCGCCCGGCCACCCCGGGCTCGTCCGGGGCTCGATAGCGTGGGCCCATGCCCGCGCTCCCCCCGAGCGGCCTGCCGCTGGTCGGCCGCGTCGTCCGCCTCGACCCGGTGCAGCCCGCGGACGCCGAGGGCCTGCACGCCGTCTACAGCGACCCCACCGTCTACACGCAGGGGTACATCATGGCGTCGCCGCCCGCGGACCTCGCCGAGACGACCTCGTGGGTGGGGGCAGCCGTGGCGGCGCGCGAGGCCGGCCGCACGGCATACACGGTGCGCCTGGTCGGGGACGGGCCGCTCGGTGACGCCGGCACGGTCGTGGGCACCTCCTCGCTCGGCGACCTCGACCTCGACAACGAGCGCGCGCACCTCGGGTGGACGCTCTACGGCTCGCGCTGGTGGGGCACGGCGGTCAACCCGGAGGCCAAGCTGCTCCTGCTGGCGCACGCGTTCGAGGACTGCGGCTTCGGGCGCGTCAAGATCCAGACCGACGCGGTCAACCAGCGCTCCCAGGCCGCCATCGCCAAGCTGGGTGCGACCCGCGAGGGGGTGCTCCGCCGCCACACGAGGCGGGCCGACGGGACCTTCCGCGACACGGTCGTCTTCAGCCTCCTGCGCGAGGAGTGGCCGCAGGTGAGGGACGGGCTGCGCGAGCGGGTCGAGTGCCATCTCGCCGGGACGTCGGCGGCTCGGGTCACCTGATCCGGTGGGGCGGGTGGCCCGGCGGCGACCAGCGCGGCAGCCACACCGTCAGCACCACGGCGACCAGCACGGCGCCGAGCACCAGCGCGGCGGCCACCCTGGCGTCGAGGAAGACGAAGAGCACCGACCCCAGCGACGCCACGGCTGCCCACAGCCACAGCAGCAGCACCGCCCTGCGGTGGCCGTGCCCGATCTTGAGCATCTGGTGGTGCAGGTGCTGCTTGTCCGGCTGCCACGGCCGCTGGCCGCGGCGGGTGCGCCGGATCACCGCCGAGAGCACGTCGACCAGGGGCAGCAGCACGATGGCGGCAGGCACCACGAGCGGCAGAAGCGTGGCGGCCACCTCGTTGGTGCTGACGTCGGTCGGGGTCACGCTGCCGGTGGTCGAGATCGTCGCCGCCGCCAGGAGCAGGCCGAGCAGCAGGGCCCCCGAGTCGCCCATGAACAGCCGTGCCGGGTGGAAGTTGTGCGGCAGGAAGCCCAGGCAGCAGCCGATCAGGGCCGCCGAGATGAACGTCGCCGACGAGAACACGTTGGGCGGGTCGTAGCTGCGGGAGATGAGGTAGCTGTAGACGAAGAACGACGTCGCCGCGATGCCCACGATGCCGGCGGCGAGCCCGTCGAGGCCGTCGACGAAGTTGACCGCGTTGCTCGAGAACACCACGAGGATCACGGTCAGGGACACCATGATCGGGGCGGGCAGGACCGTGACCTCGCCCAGCGGCAGCTGGAACAGCTGGACTCCCTGGAACGCCATGATGCCCGCCGCCAGGATCTGCCCGCCGAGCTTCGTGAGCCAGTCGAGCTCGTGGATGTCGTCGATGGCCCCGAGCAGGCAGACCAGCGCCGCGCCGATCAGCACTCCCTTGAGCTCCGGGCCCGTCTCGAAGACCTGGCCGAGCCGTGGCAGCGACGTCGCGGCGAGCATGGAGGCGGCGAACCCGAGGAAGATGGCGACCCCGCCCAGCCTGGGGATCGGGGTGTCGTGCACGTCGCGGTCCCGCACAGGCGTGAAAGCCCCCGTGCGGACGGCCACGGCGCGCATCAGCGGCGTCGCGGCATACGTGATCACCGCGGCCACCATGAGGACGAGCAGGTACTCCCTCAACTAGCGCGCGCCTTCTCCGGTTCTGGTGTCTGGGTTCAGCGGGGGTAGGCCGGGAAGCGGGTGACGAGCTCCGTCACCTGTGCGCGGACCTCCTTGGACACGGCGTGGTCCGGGTCGGCGTCACCCTTGGTGACCGCGGTCGCGATGAGCTCGCCGATCACCTTCATCTCCTCGGTGCCCATGCCCTGGGTGGTCACGCAGGGGGTGCCGACGCGGATGCCCGAGGCGATGTTGGGCTTCTGCGGGTCGAAGGGGATGGCGTTCTTGTTGAGGACGATGCCGGCCGCGTCGGAGCGCTCCTCGGCGTCCTTGCCGGTGACCCCGACGCCCTGCAGGTCGTGCAGGCTCAGGTGGGTGTCGGTGCCGCCGGTGGTCGGGCGGATGCCGTTCTCCCCCAGGGTGGTCGCGAGCTGCCGCGCGTTGGCGATGACCTGCTGGGCGTACTGCTGGTACTCCGGGGTGGCGCACTCCTTGAAGTTGACCGCCTTCGCCGCGATCGTGTGCATCAGCGGACCGCCCTGCATCATCGGGAAGACCGCCTTGTCGATCTTCGCGGCGTGCTCCTCCTTGCAGACGATCGCGCCGCCGCGGGGGCCGCGGAGCACCTTGTGGGTCGTGAAGCTGACGACGTCGGCGTAGGGCACCGGGCTGGGGATCGCCTTGCCGGCGACGAGGCCGATGAAGTGGGCCGCGTCGACCCAGAAGATCGCCCCGACCTCGTCGGCGAGGTTGCGGAAGAACTCGAAGTCGATCAGGCGCGGGATCGCGGAGCCGCCGGCGAGGATGACCTTGGGCCGGTGCTCCCGGGCCAGCGAGGCCACCTGGTCGTAGTCGATGTCCTCGGTGTCCTTGTCGACGCCGTAGTGGACGGCGTTGAACCACTTGCCGGAGAAGGAGACCTTCGTGCCGTGGGTCAGGTGGCCGCCGTGCGGCAGCGACATGGCGAGGATGGTCTCGCCCGGCTGGAGGAACGCCCCGTAGACCGCCTGGTTCGCGCTCGCGCCCGAGTGCGCCTGCACGTTGGCGTGGTCGGCGTCGAAGAGGGCCTTGCACCGGTCGATCGCGATCTGCTCGGCCTTGTCGACCTCGGAGCAGCCGCCGTAGTAGCGACGGCCGGGGTAGCCCTCGGCGTACTTGTTGGACAGCGTCGACCCGAGGGCGGTCAGCACCTGCGGCGAGCAGAGGTTCTCGCTGGCGATCAGCTGGAGGCCGCCGCGGATGCGGTCGAGCTCGGAGAGCAGCACCCCGGCGATGTCGGGGTCGAAGGACTGCAGGGCGCCGAAGTCGGAGCCGTAGAAGGTGTCGTCGCTCGGGTTGGTCATGGCCGCTGCTCTCCTGCCGGTGGGGTCGAGTCCGCGGGCAACTCTATTGCCCCGTCCTGAGAGCCCGCGCCGGCGTCCGCCTCGGGGCCGTCGTCCTCGACGGCCCCCGCCGCGGGGGCGCCCGCGGGGGCGACCTCAGGGACGTCCTCGGGGGCGTCCTCAGACGTGTCCTCAGGCGTGTCCTCAGGCGTGTCCTCAGGCGTGTCCTCGGGCGTGTCCTCAGGGCCCTCGGGCGGGAAGTGCGCGTCGAGCACCGCGGCGAGCCGGTCGGCGCCGAGCGCCCCCTCGCGCAGGATCGAGGGTTCCTCACCCGTGCAGTCGACGATGGTGGAGGGCACGTTGTCCGCACGGCGTCCCGCGTCGAGGTAGACCTCGACCGCCGCCCCCAGCTGCGCCGCGGCGTCGGTGACGGTGGTGGCGGGCGGCTGGCCGGTGCGGTTGGCGCTCGTGACCGCCATCGGCCCGACCTCGGCGAGCACCTCGAGGGCGACGTCGTCCTGCGGCATGCGCAGGGCGACCGTGCCGTTGGTCTCACCGAGGTCCCACATCAGCGAGCTCTGCGCCTTGAAGATGAGCGTCAGCGGCCCCGGCCAGAACTCGCGGATCAGGTCGCGGGCCCACGGGGGCACGTCGGTGGCGAGGCCGTCGACGGTGCGCACGTTGGGGACCAGGACGGGCGGGGGCATCTCCCGGCCCCGCCCCTTCGCGGCGAGGACGGCGGCGACGGCCTCCTGCGAGAAGGCGTCGGCGCCGACGCCGTAGACGGTGTCGGTGGGGAGGACGACGACCTTGCCGTCGCGCACCGCCTCGACAGCCTTCGCCACGCCCTCCGCGCGGCCGGACTCGGTGGTGCAGTCGTAGACCGGGCTCATGCGACCCACCCTATTGCCGCCCCACCCTCCCCCGACTTCCTGCCCAGAACCCACCGGGATCGCCGCGGATCCGGCCGCGGACGGTGGGTTGTGGGCAGGAAGTGCGAGGGGGCAGGCGAGGGGGTCACGCGCAGGGGGTCACGCGCAGGGGGTCACTCGCAGGGGGTCACTCGCAGGGGGTCACGCGCAGGGGGTCAGGCGAGCTCGGCGAGGGGGTCAGGCGAGGTCGGCGAGCCGTGGCACGACGTGACGGCCCAGTGCCTCGACGAACTCGCTCGGGTCCCCACCGAACGGCATGACGTGCACGTCGGTGACGCCCACCGCGGCATACGCCTCCACCTGCTCCGCGAACGCTCGCCCGCCCGCCTCGGTCGTGGGGTCGAGCGGGCCGGCCCACAGGACGCTCTTGGCGATCCGGTCGTAGTCGGTGCCCTCGCGCTCGCAGTGCCCGCGCAGCACCTCGAGCTTGGCGGCCACCGCCTCCGCCGGCGACCTCGGCCCGGCGAAGAGGTTGCACGCGTCGGCGTACCGCGCGACCAGGCGCAGGGTCTTCCGCTCTCCCCCGCCGCCGACCATGACCGGCACCGGGCGGAGCGGCTGGGGTGAGCAGATGGTCTCGGCGAGCCGGTAGTGCCGCCCGGCATACGGCCCGTTGTCCGGGCCCCACATCTGGGCGACGACCTGCAGGGTCTCCTCGAGCCGTTCGAACCGCTCCTTCAGCGGCGGGAAGGGCACCCCGTATGCCGCGTGCTCGCGCTCGTACCATGCCGCGCCGAGGCCGAGCACCGCCCGGCCGCCGGAGAGGACGTCCAGGGTGGAGACGACCTTCGCCAGCAGCCCCGGGTGGCGGTAGGTCACCCCGGTGACGAGGAGCTGGAGCTCGACACTGCTCGTGTGCGCCGCGAGGAAGGCGAGGGTCGTGTAGCCCTCCAGCATCGGCGCCTCGGCGTCACCGATGCCCATGCCCCCGATCTGGAGGTAGTGGTCCATCGCCGAGAGGTTGGCGATGCCGGCCCGCTCGGCCGCCTCGCCCACCCGGGCCAGGGTCGGCCCGATGGCGGGCGGCCCGCCGGGGACGTCGAAGGACACGAGGTGGACACCGACGCGCATCAGGCCCCCGTGTGCTGGTTCAGCCCGACGAGGCGGGCGGAGAGGTCCCACAGCCGGGCCGCGGCGGCGGTGTCGTGGGACGCCCTCGAGGACCTCTTGGGCCGGGCGTTGGCGAAGTACTGGCCGGTGACGCCGTCGACCTCCGGCGCGGACGCCAGGTAGATCGAGGTGCGCGCACCCTCCTCCGGGCTCTTCATGAACGGCCGGACGACCGGGAGCATCAGGCGCATCCACGTGCCCGAGTCCTCCGCGCCGAACGCCGTCCGCACCACGCCGGGGTGGAGCACGTTCGCGGTGACACCGGTGCCCTCCAGCCGCCGGGCGAGCTCGTAGGTGAACATCACGTTGGCCAGCTTGGACTGGTTGTAGGCGCGCTGGCCGCTGTAGCCGTGCTCTCCCATCAGGTCGTCGAAGTCGATCCGGCCCATCGACTGCGCCCCCGACGAGACGGTGACGACCCGCGCGGGTGCACTGGCCCGGAGCCGGTCGAGCAGCAGGTTCGTCAGCAGGAACGGTGCGAGGTGGTTGACGGCGAAGGTCCGCTCGAGGCCGTCCTCCGTGACGTGCCGTGACGCCCAGTAGCCGCCGACGTTGTTCACGAGCACGTCGAGGCGGGGGTATGCCGCGAGCACCTGCTCCGCGAGGCGGCGGACCTCGCGCTGCGACGACACGTCGGCGGTGAAGACGTCCACCTCCCCGCCGGTGCGGCGCAGGCGCTCCGCCGCCGCCTCGGCTCGCTGCTGGTCGCGCCCGACGATGCCGACCCGGGCGCCGAGCCCGGCGAGACCGGCAGCGGTGGCGCCGCCGATCCCGCCGGTCCCGCCGGTGACGAGCACCGTCCTGCCCGTCATGGGTGCCATGGTCAGCGGACGATCTTGAAGTTGAAGAAGGGCGTCTCGAGGGCACCCATGAGGCGCAGCCACACCGGCAGGAGCATCTCGGTGCCGCGGGCGGTGCTGATGTCCCCGAGGTCGATGACGTCGGTGTGGCCGAAGCTCTGCAGCAGCTCGGTGACGGTCGCCTTCGCGGTCGCGTCGTCACCGGAGACGAAGACCGTGGACTCGGCGCCGAGGTCCTTCGGGCGGACCATCAGGTTGGCGTTCAGGGTGTTCAGGGTCTTGACGACCCTGACCTCCGGGAACGCGCGCTGCACCTGCTCGCCCAGGGAGTCGGTGTCCTTGACGAAGAGGGTGGGAGGGAAGCCGTTCGAGAAGTCGAGCGGGTTGGAGATGTCGATGAGCACCTTGCCGGCGAGGTTGTCGGCGCCGGCCTGCTCGAGGACGCTGAGGGTGGTCGTGCCGCCCGTCGCGTTGACGACCAGCTCGCCTGCCGCCGCTGCATCCGCGAAGGGAGCGAGGCCGATGGCCGGGTGCTGCTGGTGCCACGCGCTGAAGGGCGGGTTGCCCATGCCGTCGGGCTCGGTGCGACCGAGGGTGGCCTCCGGGTCCCGGGTGCCGACGACGACGTCGTGCCCGAGCTCGGAGAGACGGCCGGCGAGGGCCTGGCCGACCATGCCGGTGCCGAGGACTGCGATCTTCATGGGGAGTGCTCCTGGATGGGGTGATGAACGGAGGATGAGTAGACAGACCTGTCTGCCTCACTTCGACAACGTAACAGACAGATTTGTCTACCTGCAAGGGTTGGGCGACTGGAAAGTAGACAGACCAGTCTGTTTCAATGGGCTCATGACGTCCGCCGCCTCCCCGACCGCCCTGCTCGTCCATGCCCACCCCGAGCCGACCTCCTTCGCCGCGGCGCTGCGCGACCAGGCGGAGCGCACGCTCGTGGACGCGGGATGGTCGGTCGAGGTCAGCGACCTCTACGCCGACGGCTTCAACCCCGTCGCCGGGCCGGGCGACTTCACGTCACCGTCGGACCCCCACCGGTTGCACGTGCAGCGGGAACAGGCCCACGCGGCATACAGCGGCGGGCTGGCGCCCGACGTGCTCCGCGAGGTCGAGCGGCTCGAACGGGCCGACCTGGTGGTCTTCCTGGCTCCACTGTGGTGGTTCGGGCTGCCGGCGATCCTCAAGGGCTGGGTGGACCGGGTGTTCGTCTACGGCAGGGTCTACGGCAACGGCCTCACGTTCGAGACCGGCCCGTTGCGGGGCAAGCGGGCGATGCTGGCGCTCACGACGGGCGGGCCCGAGTCGTCCTACTCCGAGGGCGGGATGCACGGTGACCTCGGCGTGCTGCTGCACTCGGTGCACCACGGCATGTTCCGGTTCACCGGCATGGAGGCACTCGAGCCCTTCGTCGCCTGGGGCGCGGGCTGGGCCGATGACGCGACGCGCGAGGGGTACCTCGACGCGTTCGCCGCACGGCTCGCGGAGCTGGCATCCGAGGGCTCCGAGGCGGCCTGACGGAGGATGACCCTGTGAACGCACCGAGCAACCCGACGGCACCCGGCACCTCACGGTCGACGAGCGCACCTGCCGCCGAGCGGGTGAGCGCCGCCCGCGAGCGCATCCTGGAGACCGCGTTCCGACTCTTCTACGCCAAGGGGATCCGCGCCGTGGGCGTCGACCTCATCATCGCCGAGTCGGGGGTGGCCAAGGCGACGTTCTACAAGCACTTCCCGGCCAAGGACGACCTGGTCGTCGCCTACCTCGACAAGGTCGACGGCGTGTGGTCGGGCCAGCTGCGCGATGCCGCGGCCGCCGCGGGACCCGGCCCAGCGGACCAGCTGGTGGGCCTGTTCGATGCGCTCGGCAGCGCCTGTCGGCGCGAGGGGTACCGCGGCTGCGCCTTCATCAACGCCGCGGCGGAGTCACAGCCGGGCACGCCGGTGCACGAGCGCACGGTCGCGCACAAGGCGGCCGTCCTTGCCTGGGTGCGCGGCCTGGCCGAGCAGGCAGGGGCCCGCGACCCCGAGGCCCTCGCCCGATCGCTCACGCTCCTGCTGGACGGCGGGCTGGCCAGCGGCTCGCTCGACGCCAGCCCCGAGGCGCCCGAGGCCGCCAAGGCGTCCGCCCGGGCGCTGGTCGCCGCATCCATGTGAATGACTGACTGACAGATTTTGATATCTGTCAGTTGTCATTTACTCTCGAGTGCATGAGCACTCTTCCCCAGCGCACCCTCGGGTCCACCGGGCCCACCGTCTCCGCCCTCGGCCTCGGCCTGATGGGCATGTCCGACCTCTACGGCCCCGCCGACGAGGCCGAGAGCACCGCCACCATCCACGCCGCCCTCGACGCGGGCGTGACCCTGCTCGACACCGGCGACTTCTACGGCATGGGGCACAACGAGCTGCTGCTGCGCGATGCCCTGAAGGGCCGCAGCCGCGACGACGCCGTCATCAGCGTGAAGTTCGGCGTCCTCCGCGGCCCGGACGGCAGCTGGAACGGCGTCGACACCCGCCCGGTCGCGATCAGGAACTCGCTGGCCTACACGCTGCGGCGGCTCGGCACCGACCACGTCGACATCTACCGCCCGGCCCGCCTCGACCCGACCGTGCCGGTCGAGGAGACCGTCGGCGCCCTGGCCGACCTCGTGAAGGAGGGGTGGGTCCGCCACATCGGGCTCTCCGAGGTGGGCGCCGAGACCCTCCGGCGGGCCCACGCCGTCCACCCGATCTCGGACCTGCAGATCGAGTACTCCCTCATCTCCCGCGGCATCGAGGCCGACATCCTCCCCACTGCCCGCGAGCTCGGAATCGGCATCACGGCATACGGCGTCCTGTCTCGCGGCCTGATCTCGGGCCACTGGGCGCCCGGCCAGGGCGAGCGGGACTTCCGCGGCCACCTGCCGCGCTTCACCGGTGAGAACCTCGAGCGCAACCTCGGGCTCGTCGAGGCCCTGCGCTCGGTCGCGGAGGCCAAGGGCGCCACCGTGGCGCAGGTCGCCATCGCATGGGTCCTCTCCCGCGGTGAGGACGTCGTGCCACTGGTCGGTGCGCGCCGGCGCGAGCGGCTCGGCGAGTCCCTCGGGGCCGTCGACCTGCGTCTCAGCCAGAATGAACTCGCCGCGGTCGAGGCCGCCGTCCCGGCCGATGCCGCCGCGGGCACGCGCTACGACGCGATGCAGATGTCCATGCTCGACAGCGAGAAGTGAGCGAGAGGGAGCGATGGCCGAGCCGCTGACCGCCGAGGCGATCCTCGACACGGCGGAGGAGGTCCTGCGCCGGTATGGGCCGGCCAAGGCGTCCGTCGTCGACGTCGCGCGCGCCCTCGACGTCAGCCACGGCAGCGTCTACCGGCACTTCTCGAGCAAGGCAGCGCTCCGCGACGCCGTCACGGAGCGCTGGCTCGCCCGCGTCTCCGAGCCGCTGGAGGCCATCGTCGGGCGGAGGGCGAAGGCCTCGCGCCGGCTGCACGACTGGCTGGTGCTGCTGGCCACCACCAAGCAGGGCATGGCCACGGGCGACCCGGAGCTGTTCGAGACGTTCCACGAGCTGACGCTGGCCTCGCGCGAGGTCGTCGCGGCCCACGTCGACCACCTCGCGGACCAGCTGGCCCGGATCGTCGCGGACGGCATGGCCGACGGGGAGTTCGCCCCGGGTGACCCCGCCGTGGTCGGTCGCGCGGTGCTGCACGCCACGGCGAAGTTCCACCACCCCGCGCACGCCGCCGAGTGGGGCGAGCCGGGGCTGGACCAGGAGCTCGAGGCGGTCTACCGGCTCATCCTCAGCGGCCTCGCCACCCGCTGACCCCGACGTCTGGCCACCCGCTCGGCATGACGCCTCCGAAAGGGGACGCGAAGCCGAGTGGGTGGCCAGAAGCGCGAAGGGGGTGGCTGGTCAGGTGCGGGTGGCGACGGTGGCGCGGGGGCGCCCGGTCAGGTCACGCTCGTCGCGCACGTCCCGCCACCGGCCGCTCGCCAGGAGCGCCGCCGGCAGGGTCTCCCCCTGGGTGTCCGCGTGCTCCATGACGAGCACTCCCCCGGGGCGCAGCAGGACCGCCGCCCGCGCCGCCACGGCCAGCGGGATCGCCAGGCCGTCCTCGCTGCCGCCGTAGAGCGCGACCTCCGGGTCGTGGTCGCGCACCTCCGGGTCCAGCGGCACGGCGCCGACCGGGATGTACGGCGGGTTCGACACGACGACGTCGGCCTGCCCTTCGAGCTCGGGGAAGGCCTGCTCCGCGTCACCCAGCCGCACCTCGACGTCCAGGCCCGTCCGCTCCCGGTTGCGCACGGCCCAGGCGTGCGCGAGCTCGCTGAGCTCCACGGCACACACCCGCGCCGCAGGCACCTCGTCCTTGACCGACAGCGCGATGGCGCCCGACCCGGTGCACAGGTCGACCACGACCGGCGCCCCGCCACTGGCCCGGGCCGCGTCGATGGCGAGCCCGGCCACGAACTCCGTCTCAGGTCGCGGCACGAACACCCCGGGGCCCACCTCGAGCTCGAGCCGCCGGAACCCGGCGCGCCCGGTCAGGTGCTGGAGCGGGAGGCGCGAGGCCCGGGCCTCCACCAGCTCCTCGTATGCCGCGGGGGCCTCTCCCCCGAGCACCATCGCCTTGCGGACGTCCCCGACACCGGTGCCGAGGGCGTGGGCGGCCAGCAGCAGGGCGTCGGACTCAGCCGACGCGATGCCCGCCGCTGCCAGCCGCTGCGTGGCCTCGCGGACCGCGCTGCGCAGGTCGGTCACCGCCGGGCCGCCCTCGGTCACTGGCCCTCGGCGACCGCGGCCATCCGCGCGGCCTCGTCGGCGTCGACCGCCGACTGCACGACCGGGTCGAGGTCGCCGTCGAGGACCGCGTCGAGGTTGTAGGACTTGTAGCCGGTGCGGTGGTCGCTGATCCGGTTCTCGGGGAAGTTGTAGGTGCGGATCCGCTCGGAGCGGTCGACGGTGCGGACCTGCGAGCGCCGGGCCGCCGAGGCCTCGGCGTCGGCCGCGTCCTGGGCGAGCTGGTGGAGCCGGGCGCGCAGCACGCGCATCGCCGACTCCTTGTTCTGCAGCTGGGACTTCTCGTTCTGGCAGGAGACGACGACCCCGGTGGGCAGGTGGGTGATCCGCACGGCCGAGTCGGTGGTGTTGACGCTCTGGCCGCCCGGGCCGGAGCTGCGGTAGACGTCGATCTTCAGGTCGTTCGGGTCGATGGTGACCTCGACCTCCTCGGCCTCCGGCATCACGAGGACGCCCGCAGCGGAGGTGTGGATCCGGCCCTGGCTCTCGGTCACCGGGACCCGCTGGACACGGTGGACGCCGCCCTCGTACTTCAGCCGGGCCCACGGCGCCTCACCGGGCTCGGGGGTCCCCTTGGCCTTCACGGCGACCTGGACGTCCTTGTAGCCGCCGAGGTCGGACTCGGTCGCGTCGATGAGCTCGGTCTTCCAGCCGCGGCGCTCGGCATAGCGCAGGTACATCCGCAGCAGGTCGCCGGCGAACAGGGCCGACTCGTCGCCACCCTCGCCGGCCTTCACCTCGAGGATGATGTCGCGGTCGTCGTCGGGGTCACGCGGGACGAGCAGCCGGCGCAGCCTCTCCTGGGCGGAGGCGAGGGTCGCCTCGAGGTCGGGGACCTCGGCCGCGAAGCCCTCGTCCTCCTTGGCGAGCTCGCGCGCGGCGGCGAGGTCGTCCTGGGCGGCGTGCCACGCGTGGTAGGCCGCCACGGTCGGCGCCAGCGCGGCATACCGCTTGTTGAGCCGGCGCACCCTGTCCTGGTCACCGAACACGGCGGGGTCGGCGAGCTGCTTCTCGAGGTCGGCGTGCTCCTGCACGAGAGCGGCGGCGGACTCGAGCATCGGGGTCTCCAGGGCTGGGTGGGGCGGGTGCAAAGACAGATGCGCCGGTCCGCGACCTCGAGGGTCGGGACCGGCGCATCGGTGAAGCTACTTGGCGGCCTTCTTGCCGTAGCGGGCCTCGAAGCGGGCCACGCGGCCACCGGTGTCGAGGATCTTCTGCTTGCCGGTGTAGAAGGGGTGGCACTGCGAGCACACGTCGGCGTGGATCTTGCCGGACGTCGCGGTGCTGCGGGTGGTGAACGTGTTGCCGCAGGTGCAGGTGACCTCGGTCTCCACGTACTGCGGGTGGATGTCCTTCTTCAACGTGTGCTCCTTGAGTCGATGCGGCCGGGTCGGCGGGATCTGCGCATCTGTTTCGAGAGCCCTGTATGCCGTGAACCGGTCAGCGGTCAAGTGTGCCAGAGAGCGGCGCACATCTCCTAAACGGGAAGGCCCCCTCCGGCATTCCCCACGCCGGGCCCCCGACGCCGCCCTCGATGCCGCCCTCGATGCCGCCCTCGATGCCGCCCTCGATGCCCCTCGGCCGACCTCACCGTGGGGGTTTCCCTCCCCTGTCCCGCCGGTGATCCCCCACACTCTGCCTCCTCGCCCAGCCACCTGTGGATGAGCGCCCTCCGTCCCCGACGGATCGGGTCATGCTGCTGCGGGTGGAGCGAGCGCTGGCGGCCAGGGCACGGGGTCAGTTCGGGCTGGTCACGTGGCGCCAGTGCCTGGAGGCAGGCATGACCGAGCGAGCCGTCCGGTGGCGCCTCACGTC
>NZ_DATBMI010000176.1:0-5613 GCF_036554925.1 Pedococcus sp. | reverse complement strand
GAGACGAGGATCCGGTCGTACGGCGCATGGTCCGGCGCCCCGAGCACTGTGGGGGACGCCCGCTCGACGTGCGCCCACGGCATACCCGCGGCCTCGACGTTGGCTGACCCGAACGCGACGAGCTCCGGCACCCGCTCCACGCCCACGACGGTGCCCTCCGGGCCGCACAGCCTCGCGAGGATGGCCGTGGTCCACCCGGAGCCGGCGCCCACGTCGAGCACCCGCTGGCCCGGCTGCACGTCGAGCAGCTCGAGCATCGCCCGGACGGTGCTGGGCTGGGAGTTGGTCTGGCCGTGGCCGATCGGCAGCGGCGTGTCCGCGGGGGCGAAGAACCGCTGCGCCTTCGGCAGAAAGGCCTTGCGCGGCACGGCTGCCATCGCCTCCCGCACCCGCTCTGCGGCGCCCACAGGCCCAGTATGCCGCCGCCGCTGTGCACGGATTCGGGCTGCGGAAGGCCCGCGGTTACCCTTGAACCCATGTCTGGCGAGTCCGTCTTCCCTGCCCTCGAGCCGCTCCTCGAGCAGGTGTCCAAGCCCATCCAGTACGTCGGCGGTGAGCTCAACTCGACGGTGAAGGACTGGGACTGCGGCGGGTTCGGCCCGGACGGCGAAGAGCTCACGACGCGGTGGGCGCTGATGTACCCCGACGCCTACGAGGTCGGCGTGCCCAACCAGGGCGTCATGATCCTCTACGAGGTGCTCAACGAGCGCGAGGACGCCCTCGCCGAGCGCACGTACGCCGTGTGGCCCGACCTCGAGCGCCTCATGCGTGACGCCGAGGTGCCGCAGTTCACCGTCGACGCCCACCGGTCGGTGCGTGACTTCGACCTGTTCGGCGTCTCGTTCTCCACCGAGCTCGGCTACACGAACATGCTCACCGCGCTCGACCTCGCCGGCATCCCGCTGCACGCGGCCGACCGCTCCGACGACGACCCGATCGTGGTCGCGGGCGGCCACGCGGCCTTCAACCCCGAGCCCATCGCCGACTTCCTCGACGCGGCCATCGTCGGCGACGGCGAGGAGGCCGTGCTCGCGGTGACCGACCTGGTCGGCGCGTGGAAGGCCGAGGGTAGGCCGGGTGGCCGGCGCGAGCTGCTGCTGCGCCTGGCCCGCACCGGTGGGGTCTACGTGCCCTCGCTCTACGACGTCGACTACCTCCCCGACGGTCGCATCCAGCGGGTCGCCCCCCGACCCGAGGCGACCGGCGTGCCGTGGCGGGTCAGCAAGCACACCGTGATGGACCTCGACGCCTGGCCCTACCCGAAGCAGCCGCTCGTGCCGCTGGCCGAGTCGGTGCACGAGCGCATGTCGGTCGAGATCTTCCGTGGCTGCACCCGCGGCTGCCGGTTCTGCCAGGCCGGCATGATCACCCGCCCGGTGCGCGAGCGCTCCATCACCGGCATCGGCGAGATGGTCGAGCGCGGCCTTGCCGCAACGGGTTTCGAGGAGGTCGGGCTGCTCTCGCTGTCCTCCGCCGACCACAGCGAGATCGCCGACATCACCAAGGGCCTCGCCGACCGCTACGAGGGCACCGAGACCGGCCTGTCGCTGCCGTCGACCCGGGTCGACGCGTTCAACATCGACCTCGCCAACGAGCTGACCCGCAACGGACGCCGCTCCGGGCTGACCTTCGCCCCGGAGGGTGGCAGCGAGCGGATCCGCAAGGTCATCAACAAGATGGTGTCCGAGGAGGACCTCATCAACACCGTCGCGGCCGCCTACGGCGCGGGCTGGCGGCAGGTCAAGCTCTACTTCATGTGCGGGCTGCCGACGGAGACCGACGAGGACGTCCTGCAGATCGCGGAGCTCGCGAAGAAGGTCATCGAGACCGGCCGGCAGGTCAGCGGCCGGCGCGACATCCGCTGCACCGTCTCCATCGGTGGCTTCGTGCCCAAGCCGCACACGCCCTTCCAGTGGTGCGGCCAGCTCGGAGCGGAGGAGACCGACGCGCGGCTGGAGAAGCTGCGCGACGCGATCCGCTCCGACAAGCGCTACGGCTCCTCGATCGGCTTCCGTTACCACGACGGCAAGCCGGGCATCGTCGAGGGACTGCTCTCGCGCGGGGACCGTCGGGTCGGCCGGGTGATCGAGGCGGTGTGGCGCGACGGCGGCCGCTTCGACGGCTGGAGCGAGCACTTCTCCTACGAGCGGTGGATGCGCTGCGCCGAGTCTGCTCTGGCGGACCTGCCTGTCGACGTGGCCTGGTACACCACGCGCGAGCGCGGCGAGTCCGAGGTGCTGCCCTGGGACCACATCGACTCCGGGCTCGACAAGGAGTGGCTCTGGGACGACTGGCAGGACGCCCTCGACGAGACCGAGGTCGACGACTGCCGCTGGACCCCGTGCTTCGACTGCGGCGTGTGTCCTCAGATGAACACCGAGATCGAGATCGGGCCCACGGGCAAGACGCTGCTGCCCCTGACGGTGCTCGGCTCCGGCCGCGAGCAGATGCTCGAGGCCTCGCACTCCCACTGACGCCCACCCCACCCCTTCTGGGTCGAGGTAAAACCGCCGGGGTTCCCCGGCGTTTTTACCTCGACCGCGGGGGTTCCGGGGGTCTGCGTGGCCGCCGTCGTAGGGTGGCGCACATGGGGGGAGTGGGACACGCGCTCGCGCAGCTGCTGCGGTTCGCGTGGCTCGAGGCCCGCGCCTGCGCGTTCGCGGTCGTCATCTTCGCCGGGCTGGCGCTCTCGACGGTGTTGCCGCTGCCGATCGCGCGGTACGACGCCCTGCTCGTCTACGGCGTGCTCGCGACGGTGGCCTTCTGGGCGCTGCGCCTGGAGACGGGGCGCGAGGTGCTCGGCACGCTGGCCTTCCACGTGGTCGGCCTGGTGTTCGAGGTGCTGAAGGTGCGCCTCGGGTCGTGGTCCTACCCCGAGGACGCCCTCACCAAGGTGGCCGGCGTCCCGCTCTACAGCGGTTTCATGTATGCCGCCGTCGGCTCCTACATCGCGCGGGCCTGGAGGCTGCTGGACCTGCGGCTCACCGCCTACCGGCCCGTTGCCACGGCCGTCCTCGCGGCGGCCATCTACGCCAACTTCCTCACCCACCACGTCCTGCCCGACGTCCGGCTGCTGCTGGCTCTGCTCCTGGTGGCTGTCACGTGGCGGACCTGGGTCCACTACACGGTGGGGGAGCACCGCTACCGGATGCCGCTGGCGGTCTCGTTCGTCCTGATCGGCTTCTTCCTGTGGCTGGCCGAGAACGTCTCCACCGTCTTCCAGGCATGGCAGTACCCCGACCAGGCGGACGGCTGGTCGATGGTGCACGTCGGGAAGTTCGGGTCCTGGGCGCTGCTGGTGGTCGTCTCGTTCGTGCTCGTCGCGAACTGGAAGACCTCCCACCTGCGCGACGAGACCTTGCGGCACAGCCCACCCGGGGCGCTGGCCGACGAGGCCGTCGGCCGGTCGCCCCGGGGTCGCCGTCGGGCGGACTAGGCCTGCGCGCTTCCTCCGCGCATCGCGGTCGCGAACCACGGGTGGTGCAGGTCGAGGTAGCGCAGGTCCTGCACCTGGGACATCTCCTCCGCGAACTGCTGCTGCATGTCCGACGGCATCTCCCTGCGCTCGCCCTCGCGCGCCTCCGACTCGCTGCGGAAGGCCACGGTCTCCGTGAAGTAGCCGTCGTCGTCGATGGCGATGGTGCCGCCGATGATCTCGGGCCGGGCCTCGTGGAGGGTGTCCATCGGCTGCTCCATGAAGCGGCGGAAGCGCTCCGGGTCGGTGAGCCGGCCCTGGATGACCTGCACGAAGCCCGCGTCGTCGGCGCCGCCCTGCAGGAAGAGGGATGCGTTGTCGCAGTCGTGGAAGGTGACGTCACCCTCGAAGCACTCCTGCATCTTCTGCCACCAGGCGCCCTGCTCCGGCCTCGCGGAGTTGCGGGCCGCAGCCTCCTTGGACTCGAACCGCACGACGCCGACGAACTCGTTGTCGTCGGTGACCCCGTAGGTCCCGCCGAGCCAGCCCTCAGCCGTCGGCCCCAGCGTCTCTCGCCACTCGTCGCTCAGCTGGTGCAGCCGGTCGGCGTCGCGGCACTTTCCCTGGATGATCTGGATGAACACTCCTCAACCCTCCTGTCGTGGCAGGGCCGCTTCACCGTGAAGTGGTCCACCGACTGACGCTACGCCGGCACGGTCGGGCTGTCATCGGCCGTCGGCGGCTCGGTCGGCGGGCGGTCAGGAGCTCCACGGCAGGTGGTCGGCACGTGGCCGGCAGCTCCACGGCAGGTGGTCGGCAGGTGGTGGACAGGGGCAGGCAGCGGCGCGCCGAGGGCGGCGCGACGCCGAGCCCACAACAACGTGTCTGTTGTCATAGTGTGTAACACACAGTATCGTGTCAGGCATGAGCCCCGTCGACCCCGACGCCCTGGCCGGGCACCTGCAGGAGCTGCGCCGCGGCACCGTGGTCGTCGCCTGCCTCGCCACGCTCCGCGACCCGAGCTACGGCTACGCGCTGCTCGAGACGCTGGGCGATGCCGGGCTCAGCGTCGACGCGAACACGCTCTACCCGCTGCTGCGCCGCCTCGAGAGGCAGGGACTGCTCAGCGCCGAGTGGAACACCGACGAGGCGAGGCCGCGCAAGTTCTACCGCACCAGCGAGGAGGGCCTCGAGGTGCTCGACGCCCTCCTCGATGACTGGGGCGCCCTGCGCGACTCCATCGTCAAGCTCACCTGATCGCCACCCTGCTCTGCTCACGAGAGGACCCGCCCGAATGGCCGCCACGCTCACCGACCGTTATGTCGAGGCCACCGCGCGCGGCCTCGACGACGCCCAGCGCCCCGAGGTCGAGCGCGAGCTGCGCGCGACGATCGAGGACATGATCGACGGCCGCCTGGCTGCAGGTGCGTCCGACCGGGCACAGGCAGAGCGCCAGGTCCTGACCGAGCTGGGCGACCCGATGCGCCTCGCCGCCGGCTACACCGGCCGCCCGCTGCACCTCATCGGCCCCGCGGTGTACCCGGACTGGCTGCGGCTCGTGAGGCTCCTGCTGGGCATCGTCGTCCCGCTGTCGATGGCGGGCTCGGCGCTCGCGCAGGCCCTCCTGGGAGACGACGGACACGCCATCGGCGAGATCGTCGCCTCCGCCGTGCTGACCGGGCTCGCCGTCACCGGTCACATCCTGTTCTGGACCACGCTGGTGTTCGCCGTCATCGAGCGCTCGAGCGCGATGCCGAAGCCCCTGGTCGCCTGGACCCCGGACCAGCTCCCGGACATCTCGGCCGCTCGACGGGTCTCCCTGGGTGACACCGCCGTGTCGCTCGCGCTGCTGGTCGTCACCGCGGGCGCCCTCATCTGGCAGCACCACGCCTCGCCGGTGCGCAGTGGCGGGGAGGCCGTTCCGGTGCTCGACCCCGCGCTGTGGAGCTTCTGGCTGCCGTGGTTCCTCGCGGTGCTGCTCGCCGAGATGGTCTTCGTCGTGGTGCTGTACCGCGCCGGCTCGTGGAGCTGGCGCCTGGCCGGGGTGAACGTCGCCCTCAACCTCGCGTTCGGGGTGCCGGCAGTGGCGCTGCTGCTGTCCGACCGGCTGTTCAACGACGAGTTCATCGCCCAGCTCGTCGCCGACGGCTGGGTCGATGCGGAGGCGCACCTGCGGGCCGTGACCGCGATCTCGGTGG
>NZ_DATBMI010000165.1:0-9687 GCF_036554925.1 Pedococcus sp. | reverse complement strand
CGACTCCTGGTCGGGGTGGTCGGCCAGCACCTCGCGCAGCCGGCGGCCGGCCGCGGCGCGGACCCGCTCGGCCGTGCCCCGCAGGTGGGCAGGGTCGGCGGCGACGTACTGCGCCGCGATCCGGCGCAGGTGCTCACCGTCGTGGGCGCCGTAGGCCGGGTCCGCGACGGTGAGGTGCTCCGCCAGCGAGGTCCACCAGACGAAGTCGAGCTCGGCAGCGACGGCGTCCGGCTCGATGCCGCGACGGGCGAGGTCGTCGAGGACGGGTCCCATGCCGGCGCCCCGCAGGGCGTCGAGGGTGCCCAGCACCTGCGGGATCACCGCGAGCCGCTCGGGGCGCGAGGCGAGTTCGGCCATCCGCTCGTGAAGACCCGTGAGGTCCGCGCCCAGCAGGTCCCCGCCAGCAGCCGTCGGGGCCAGGCGGTCACCGAGCCACGTGAGGTCCTCGGCCAGCGTGTCGTAGGCCGTCCGGGCCCGGTCGAGGTCGGCCGGGATCTCGGGTCGGCCACCGGCCCCCGCCATCTGCTGCCAGGCCTGCCGCTGCCGTTGGGCGTCGAGGAGGGCGCCGTGCAGGTCCGCGGGCGGTGTGCCAGGGCGCAGCAGGCCGCGCGCCTGCCGCCGCAGCCGCCACCGGGCGTACCACCCGAGGGCGACGCCGTTGGCCTCGCGGAACTCCCTGCTGCCTGTCGCGGCGACGAGGTCGCCGAGCGGGAGGTCGAAGACCTCCGGACGGAACACCTCGAGCGTGTCGCGCACGCGTCCGACCGTGTCGAGCACCGCGCCCCAGTCGGAGACCCGCTCAGCCTCGGGCAGCGTGACCTCGGCGAAGACCTCGTCGATCGCGCGCTGCACCTCCTGGAGGCCGTCCTGGCCGAGGCTGCTCGCGATGTCCTGGGCGCGCAGGGCCTCCGCGGAGGTGGCGATCCGGGCGCCGAACCAGGGGTCGGACCCGTCGTCGGTCGACCAGGCTCCCAGCGACGCAGCCTCGGTGAGCTCGCGCGCCAGCTCGTCGACGCGCTGGCGGTCGAGCCCTGCGAGCTGCTCCCCGCGGACCCGCACGCGCGAGGTGGGTGGGTGGGCCTTGGCTCCGAGGGCGGCGATCGCCTCCTGCGCCTGGTGGGCGCTCACACCCCACGGCTCGCGCGGCTCGTGGAGGGCGCGGGCGTGTCCGACGAGGCGGCTGCGGCGCTCCACGAGGATGCGCTCGACCGCGCTGGTGTCGGGGTCCTCGGCCGCGCTGCCGCGCTCGAGGGCCGCGCCGAACTGCTGCGCGAGCCGCCGCTTGTTGGACGCACCGTCGTAGGCGTCGAGGACGAGGTCGGACAGGCCCACCCGCCCCAGTCTCGAGAGCACGGCGTCGATGGCCGCCCGCTTCTCGGCGACGAACAGCACGCGCTTGCCCTCCCCTGCCAGGGAGGCGATCAGGTTGGCGATGGTCTGCGACTTGCCCGTCCCCGGCGGGCCCTTGATGACGAGGTGTGCGCCACTGCGGACGGCGTCGATGGCGGCCTGCTGGGTCGAGTCCGCGTCCAGGATGAGGTGCTCGCGGGAGGGGTCCGCGTCGGCGGGGCTGTCCGGCACCTGGGTGCGGACGGCCCGCAGCGCGCCGGGGTCGCCCGCGAGCGCGGCGACGACGTCGTGGTCGGCGAGCGCGGCACCCTGGGCGGCGAGGTCGGCCACCATCGGCAGCTTGGCGTAGGAGAAGGTGCCGGCGACGAGCCGGGGGGTGACCGCGAAGTCGGGGATCTCCGCGCACAGGTCCGACAGCGCGGCATACACCGGGTAGGGGTCGAAGCCGCTGGCCGTGCTGGCGAGGTCCTCCAGGGCTGCGGTGTCGATCTCCAGGCCCTGCTCGGAGCGCAGGTAGTGCTCGAGCACCGGGTTGAACTCGACCTCGGCGCCGAGGTCGATGCTGAAGTCCTCCTGCGCGGCGCCGGTGGGCTTGAGCAGGCAGGACCGCAGGAGCACCGGCGCGGCGGGCGGCCGTGCGGCGCCGCGGACCGTCCAGCTGGCCATGCCCAGCGCGAGGAACCCGGCGGCAATGCCGCGCTCCTCCGCGAGCTCGAGGGTCTTCGCCCGGATGGTCCGGGCCCGGCGGCGGGCCTCGTCGAGGGCAGCGGGCTCACGGACCAGGTCGGACAGGCGCGTCGGCCGGCCCGCCAGCAGCATGGCGACACCACCGGGGTGAGCGGTGGTCAGGTCGAGGGTGCCGCTGGGGAGGTCGCGGTACCACAGCAGCGTGTTGCGCCCGCCGAGGTCGACGAGGTGCCGCTGCCAGGCCGCGACGGCGGCGGCAACCCGCTCGCCGCGGGGGTCGGGCTCCGGCTCGGGCGCCGACGCAGCCTCCGGCCGGGCGTCGCCTGACGTGCTGGCCCCCGGCGTGTGCAGGGCGGGCTCGGCGGCGTCACCGCTGGTGTGCGGTGTCGCGGGGGCGGGGCGTCGGCGGATCACCCCTGCAGGCTAACGAACGGTGGTGGGCGCAGCGGTCTGGCGCCGCCGGGCGGGCCGCAGGAGCAGGGCCGCGACGGCGATCGCGGCGGCGAGGGCAGCGGCACCCAGCCCGAGGACCCCGTAGCCGAGCTGGGCGACCACCACGCCGGCGAGCGCGCCACCGCCCCCGGCAGCCAGGCCCATGGCGAGGTCGGAGGCACCCTGGACACCCGCGCGCTCCGCCACGGGAACTGCGCCGGCGATGAGGGTCGACCCGCTGACGAGGGTGCCCGACCAGCCCAGACCCAGCAGGAAGAGCGCGACCGTCAGGCCCGCCGACCAGCCGGTCGGCGCCTGGGCCGCGAGCAGCGCCGCCGCAACCAGCACCCCGGAGGCGAGCAGGACCAGCGGGCGGGCTCCGAACCGGTCGACGGCGAGGCCGACCAGGGGGCTGAAGGCGAACATCCCGAGGATGTGGATGCTGATGACCAGGCCGATGACCCGCAGCTCGGCGCCACCGTGGTGCATGTGCAGGGGCGTCATCACCATCACGCTGACCATCACGGCATGGCCCAGGGCGACAGTGACCAGACCGAGTGCGGCGGCGGGAGTCCGGGCGGCCACCCGCAGGCCCCGCACCACCGACCCGTGCGGTTTCTGCGCTTCCAGCGGCTCATGGGGTGTGGCGGGCTCGAGGGCCTCGGCGTTGGCCCGCTCACGCGCGCGGGCGAGCAGGAGCGGGTCCGGCCTCAGCCGTGCCGCCAGCAGGACGGCCGCGAGCACGAAGCCCACGAGAGAGAAGAGGAACGGACCGGTGAGGCTGGGCAGACCCATCGTCCGGGCGAGGGCGCCGGCCAGGCCGATGAGGTTGGGGCCCAGCACGGCCCCGATCGTGGTCGCCCAGACCACGACGGAGAGGTCACGACCACGGTGACGGTCCTCAGCGAGGTCGGCCGCGGCATACCGGGCCTGGCTGTTGGTGGCGGTGGCGCCGCCGAAGAGGGCGCTGCCGAGCAACAGCAGCGCGAACGAGCTCAGCACGCCCGAGGCAGTCAGCACGAGCGCGCCGGCGATGCCGAGGGTGAGACCGAGGACGAGCCCGGGACGGCGGCCCCGCGCGGCCATGACCCGGGCCATCGGGATGGCGATCAGCGCCCCGCCGAGCACCTGGAACGTGCCGCCGAGACCCGCCAGGTCGGCCGAGCCGAGGATCTCCTCCGCGAGCAGGGAACCCACGGCGATACCGCTGGAGACGCCGATGCCTCCGAGCACCTGCGACCCCACGAGGGTCCGCACGGTGCGGCGCTGGACCGTGGGGTCGATCGAGGCGTCGGCGGAGGCGCCGTGGCTGGGCACCGGCACAGTATGCCGCCCGGCCCGGGGCGCGCGGTCACGGCGCCCCGGAGCCGGGGTCGGCTACGGGAAGACAGCCAGGTGCTGGGCGCTGCGGGTGTTCACCGTGCTGAAGTCGCCACCAGCCCACAGGTCGTGGCTGACCGGGTCGACCTTGGCCGCCCAGACGCCGAGCGCGCTGTCGATGGTCGGCGACCAGCCGGTCACCGCCCCGGTCGTCAGGTTCACCTCGAAGAACTTGCGGCGCTCCTGCTTCCTCGAGCACTTGAACGGTGTGCCACCGCCGGTGCCTCCGACGCAGTAGGCGGTGAAGTGTCCGCCGGCGTAGAGCGAGCTGCCGTCGACCGCGAGCGCCTGGACGTCGCCGTCGGTCACGTACAGGGGGCGCTGGAGCGTCCCGTTGGTGTTCCAGATCCCGAGGTGGCCGCCGTTTCCGCCCCCGCCGGCGTAGACGCCACGCGTGTCGACGGCAACCGAGTCGACGGGCCAGCCGGGGCGCGGCAGGAACGTCGTGTCGAGGGCCGCGGTGGTGGGCCGCAGCGCACCGAGGTACGCGGCGTACGCGCTGCCGGCGAGGGAGGTGAACCTGCCCCCGACGTAGAGCCGTTGCCCGTCGGGAGAGACGGCAAGGCTGTGGACGTTGCCACCTGCCACCGGCTTCCAGTACCAGTCGAAGCCACCCGAGGAGGTGTAGAAGGCCGCCAGCTTGTTGCGCGCCGTCGCGCCGACCTTCAGGAAGTCACCGCCGACGAAGAGGCGGCCGCCGTAGCTCGTGATCGCCCGCACCGACCCGTTGAGGTTGGGGTTGAAGGGCAGCAGGGCCCCCGTCGTGTTGACCGCACCCAGCCGGTTGCGGGTCACGCCGTTGAGCGTCGTGAAGTAGCCGCCGACGTAGACGGTGGTCCCCAACAGGTGCAGAGCGCGGACCTCGCCGTTGGCTGTGGGCGCCCACGCCAGGACGGCACAGGTGCTCGTGTTCACCGCGGCCAAGCGGTTGCGGGTCACCCACTTCCCGTTGGGGCTCTTCACCTTCGTGAAGCTGCCGCCGAGGTAGGCGGTGGTGCCGCTGAAGATGATGGTCGAGACCCGGCCGTCGACCTGGGCGCAGTTCCGCGGGTTCTCGCTGACGGTCGCGCCCGCGGGCAGACCGGACGAGACAACGAGCCCGAGCGCCGCCAGCACGGCCCCGACCATGGTCCTCTTGCGCATGCTGCCCCTCGCTCCCCGGCCCCCAGCCCTTGTCCCACGACGCGCGTCCACGCCCCGAGGACAGCGAACCAACACTGGGGCCGGCGCACGTCGGACATTGCGCGTAGCGGGCACTGCGCACTCCGCGGTAGGGCACCTCGTCGAGGAGGATGAGTCGGCTCAGCAGGGCTGCGGGGTCGAGCGGAACCCGCCGGGGACCGAGGAGCCCGCATCGGGCGAGTAGCCCCGGCCAGGCCGGTCACGCACGGTGGTGCCGCCCCCTGCGAGTGTCGTCGCCCGGTTGGGTCCCACGCTGCCCTTCGCTCTGGATGAACGCACTTCTCTGCGCGAGCACGGCCAACTCGATACGGTTCGCGGCGCCTGTCTTTCGCAGCACGTTGGACACGTGGACGCTGACGGTCTTCTGGCTGATGAACAGGCGTGAGGCGATCTGGGCGTAGGTCTCACCTGCGAGGAGCCCGCCAAGGACCTCGTGCTCCCGCGGGGTCAGGGTTGCACCGAAGCCCTCGCCGGGCTGGACCACCTGCCCGTCCCGGCCACCGGGCGTCGTCCCGAGCTCGGCGAGCTGGGCCTTGGGCACGCTCAGATGTGTCTGTGCTGCCAGGGCGTCAACGTCCCGGACCAACGGCGCCGCCCCGAGCACGACGGCGATGCGTTGGGCGGTCGCGAGGGACTCGGACGCCGCCTGCCTGTCCTGCCGTTCCTCCAGCAGCGTGCGCGCCCTGTAGTAGTGGGAGCGGGCGTGCTCGTACCTCATGTCCGCCCGCCCGGTGGCCGCGCAGGCGGCAGTCCACAACCCCACCAGTGCGGCACGGTCACCCTTGCACTGAGCCCTCTCCGCGGCATACAGCGCACCGAGGGCGGGGTGGATGACATCGAGCTCCCCGGCCGGCACGAAGGGCGGGGGTGTGTGGCCGCGGAGGGACTCGATGCGCTCCAGCGCGGCCATCGCCGCGGCCCGACCGTCGCCCCCGGTCTGCTCGGCCAGAGCGGAGGCTCCCCGGGCGGCCAGCTCAAGGAACTCGTCCGCGGTGATCGGGTCGACCTGCACAGCCTCGGCCATGTGGGTCTCGACCAGGTCGAGGGCTCGCTGGGCATCTCCGAGCGCGATGTTGACCAGGATCTGTGTGTCCACGAGGTCGTCGCCGACCGGTGGGCTCAGTGGCATGAGCTCCTCTGCGCGGCGCAGGTGCAGCGTCGCCGCTGCCGCGTTCCCCTCAAGGGCGCTCAGCACGGCGGCGGCACACCGTGCGGAGCCGGCGGCGCTGTCGCTGCGTGCCAGGGACAGCAGCTCGCGCACCATGGTCCGAGCCCGGTCCCAGCGACCCAACGCGAGGTTCCAGCGGGTCGCGATCGAGCCGACGACAGCTGCGTCGTTCGGCCGGCCGGCACTGAGCAGGGTGTGGTACGAGGTCTCTGTGACGCCGGCGGCGGAGGCATAGCGGCCCGCCGACTGGTAGCTGTTGCTGAGCCCGATCGTCACGCGCGGGAGCATCTCGTCGTCCTCGGCCGACTGTGCCAGCGCCAGGGCCCGTTCCGCGTCGGCGATCCCTTCGTCGGTGCCCCACTTGGTCTGCGCGCGGGTTGACAGCGCCCAGATGAGCGGTCTGGAGGCGCCAAGCTCCTCCGCCATCTGCACGGCCGCACGGGCGTGTTCAGCCGCACCATCCATGCCGCTGAACACCTCGGCGAACGCCAGGTGCGTCAGGGCCATGGCTCGTTCCTCGCAGGGTGGCAGGCCGTCCAACAGGGTCAGGGCCTGCCGCGGCTCAGAGAGCGACACGTGCCACTCTCCCTGACCCGCCATGTCTCGCAGGAAGTGCAGCTTCAACAGGATTCGGCATGCCGTCAGTGGGTCTGCCGTCTCGTCCACCATGGCCAGGGCGCTCTCGTAGTGATGGACGGCGGCGGGGTAGTCGGCTGCTGCGTCGCACGTGCGCGCGGCCTTCGTGAGCAGCTCGACCTCCGCGACGTCCTTCCTCGCCGCCGCCGACACGTCCGGGAGCAGCGCCACCGCCTGGGACAGGTGCGTGGCCTGCTCCTCCAGTGCACGGACCGCCTCCGCCTCCTCGGCGGCCCGCAGGGACCAGGTGAAAGCGGCATCGTGTTCGCCGGCCGCCAGGAAGTGCAGCGCGAGGTGGTTGGCTCGCTCTCGTTCGCTGACATCGCTTGCGCTCTGCCACACGTCGGCGTAGTCGCGGTGCAGGTCCGCCAGCTCCCACGGCCTCAACGTCTCCTTGACCACCTCGGCCAGGAGGGGGTGGCGAAACCACAGGGAGCCGCTGTCGGCCTGTACGACGATGCCCTGCCAGGTCGCCTCGTCCACCGCCCCGGCCACCTGCTCCGGTTCGACCCCGCGACGGAGCGCCAGGTCACGCAGCACCGGGTAGGCGACTGGGCGCCCAGCCACGGCGAGCAGCTGCGTGACCCGCCGGGCTGTCGCCGACAGGCGGTGCCAGGATGTCGCGAGCGCGTCGCTGAGCCGCTCGCCCAGCATGTGCGGGCTCTCGGACCGCTGACTCGCCTCCGCCAACAACAGATCGGCCAGGTAGGGGTTTCCACCAGATCGCCTGAAGACCTCCTCGGCCAGAGCCGCGCCGGAGACGATGCCCCGCTGCAGCACCATCTGTTCCACGGCCCACAGGTCCATCCGGTCGAGGACCACCTGGTCGACGAAAGGCATTCGCACGATGTCGGCCAGCCACCCGTGCAGCCGGTGCCCTTCGGACAGCTCGGTGTCGCGGTACGTCCCGACGATGGTGAGGCGCTGTCCGGGCGTAAACCCGGCCACCACGTACGCCAGGACGTCCAGCGAGCTGGGGTCAGCCCACTGGAGGTCATCCACCACCAGCAGCGTCGCCCGGTCCCGTTCCAACGTCTCCACGACCGCACCGAGCTGGAAGAGCGCCAGCCCCGTTTGACGGTCCGTCAGCGCTGGAACGGCCTGGCCGACCGTCGTCACGCCCGGAAGAACCCGCTCGCGAGTCTCCGCCGGCGTGGCGCGCAGCCAGTGACTGAGGGCCTGACTGAACGGCACGAAGCTCGTGACGTCCGCCCCGAAGCGCAGGCACTGCCCGAACAGCACGTGAAAACCGTCCGAGCGTGCCACCCGTTCCATGTCACGGACCAAGCTGGTCTTGCCGATGCCCGCCTCGCCGTGCAGGAGCACCGCGCGTGGCCTCCCCTCGGCCGCGTCCCTCAGCGCACCGCGCAGACGCGCGCGCTCAGGCTCACGTCCGACGAGAAGATGCGGCGCATCCATGCTCCGATCATCCGCCCGGCGCTGCCTGCCGTCCCGCCGTTTGGGGGCTCAGCCGTCGCGGCTCGTCTCGGACGACACGGCATGCAGGCCTCCGCGGACGCTCACTTCCACCTGACGAACGACACACCGCTCGTGTGGGCTACCCTTCGTCACGCACGGCTTCCATCGCCGCACGTCTCCGTTGAGTCTGTCGGTGGGATCTGGCCATGCATCGCCCTCGTAGCTCAGGGGATAGAGCACCGCTCTCCTAAAGCGGGTGTCGCAGGTTCGAATCCTGCCGGGGGCACCACCACGTTTACGCAGGTCAGAGCCCATGAGGCCGCTCCTGCCCGCTCGCTTCGTTCGGACGCCCGGACTGATCCGTACCCGTGCCGTACCCGAGAACGCGGTTCACCCGTTCCAGAGCCGCCCGGTCGGCGTCCGTGCCCATGAGGTGCCCATAGGTGTCGAGCGTCAGCTTCGCCGTTGAATGACCCAGCCAGGCCGACACCGTCTTGATGTCCACCCCGGCCGCGATCCAGAGGCTGGCCGCCGTGTGCCGCAGGTCGTGGGGACGCCGCCCCAGACCCGTCTTCGACCAGTGCACCGACCGCCTTCTCAGGACGATGCCACTCCCTCCTGGCCAAGACGGTCCGGCCCAGTCGACCCTGATGTCCGATCCTGAACGCGCGGCGCCCGATGGCGGAAGCAGGTAGCGCGACCGAGCATGCGTCTCAGCGCGACATCAGGCAAGCAGTCGTGTGATCCGACAGTTGATCTGCGACGCATGTCCGCCAGCTGATCTGCGACAGGTGGCCTAGGAAACTGAGGTGGACCGTTCGTGGTCGGTCCACCTCAATGCTAGGGCGGCCCGGGCGCCGTGGTTCTAGCCTCTTGCCGTGGCCAGGGTCGATGTGGGGGACGACAGCATCCGCCGCTTCGTGGTGCACCACTACCGCTACGACCCCGAGCGGCACGAGCGACGCCACGTCCTCGTGGCGGCCTTTGACAACAGGCGGGAGTTCAAGGCCTGCATGGCAGCGATCCAGGCCGACATCGAGCGACGCGAGGCGGCCGGCGAACCCGTTGACCGGCACGAGCACAGCACGGGACGGATCTACGAGCCGGGGCATCTGCACCGGGCCGCCACCGGGCACCTCGTGCGCCGCATGATGGAGCACGGCGTGGACCCCGGGCGGTGGATTCAGGAACAGGACCTGCCCCACAACATGGCCCTGTTCGGCGACGACTCCGCGAGGCGCGCTCCAGGTCCCGCGGCCCGTCTGGCCCGGCTCATGCGTCGCTGGCTGCCGGGGGCCGGTCGGCCTTGATGTTCCGCACCGGCAGGGTCGTGGTGCGGCGCACGATGCGGGTCTCACCGCCGACCTCGATGGCCAAGGTGGTCTCGGCGACGTGGATGCTGACCGTCTCGTAGCGGTGCGAGCGGCCCAGGG
>NZ_DATBMI010000114.1:0-16819 GCF_036554925.1 Pedococcus sp. | reverse complement strand
GCAGACCAACTTCGGCGCCAACATGCTGGCCCTGGTCGACGGCGTGCCGCGCACCCTGCCGCTCGACGCCTTCATCCGCCACTGGGTGGAGCACCAGATCGAGGTCATCGTCCGGCGCACGACCTTCCGCCTGCGCAAGGCCGAGGCCGACATCCACATCCTGCGCGGCCTGCTCAAGGCGCTCGACGCGCTCGACGAGGTCATCGCGCTGATCCGCCGCTCCCCCACGGTCGACGAGGCCAAGGCCGGCCTGATCGACCTGTTGGAGATCGACGAGGTCCAGGCCATGGCGATCCTCAACATGCAGCTGCGCCGCCTGGCCGCCCTCGAGCGCCAGAAGATCATCGACGACCACGACCGCCTCGAGGCGCTGATCAAGGACTACGAGGACATCCTGGCCAAGCCCGAGCGGCAGCGGACCATCGTGTCCGACGAGCTCGCGGAGATCGTCGAGAAGTTCGGTGACGAGCGGCGCTCGACGATCGAGCTCTTCGACGGCGACATGTCGATGGAGGACCTCATCCCCGAGGAGGACGTGGTCGTCACCATCACCCGCGGCGGCTACGCCAAGCGCACCCGGGTCGACGCCTACCGCAGCCAGGGTCGGGGCGGGAAGGGTGTCCGGGGCACGCAGCTGCGCGGCGACGACATGGTCGAGCACTTCTTCACGACCACCTCACACCACTGGCTGCTGTTCTTCACCAACCTCGGGCGGGTCTACCGGGCCAAGGCGTACGAGCTGCCCGACGCCGGCCGCGACGCCAAGGGCCAGCACGTGGCCAACCTGCTGGCGTTCCAGCCGGAGGAGCGCATCGCCCAGGTCCTCGACATCCGCGACTACGACCAGGCGCCCTACCTCGTCCTGGCGACCCGCAACGGCCTGGTGAAGAAGACGCGGTTGGCGGACTACGACTCCCCCCGCAGCGGCGGCCTCATCGCCGTGAACCTGCGTGACGGTGACGAGCTGGTGGCGGCCGACCTCGCCTCCCCCAGCGACGACCTGCTGCTGGTCTCGCGCAACGGGCAGTCGGCGCGGTTCCACGCCGACGACGAGACCCTGCGCCCGATGGGCCGGGCGACCAGCGGCGTGACCGGCATGCGGTTCCGTGACTCCGACGCGCTGCTCTCGCTCAGCGTCATCGAGGACGGCACCGACCCCGACGTCTTCGTGGTGTTCGAGAACGGCCTGGCCAAGCGCACGGCCGTCTCGGAGTGGAGCGTGAAGGGCCGCGGCATCCTCGGTGTGGCCGTCGCCAAGATCACCGAGAAGAACGGCGTGGTCGTCGGCGCACTCACGGTCGACGAGGACGACGAGGTGCTCGCCATCATGGGCAAGGGCAACATCGTGCGCTCCAGCGTGTCCGGGGTCACCCGGCGCGGCCGCAACACCCAGGGCATGCGCTTCGTCACGCCGGCCAAGGGCGACGTCGTGGTCGCCGTGGCGCGCAGCGTGGAGCGCGCCGTCGACGAGGCCGTCGACGGGCCGGACGCCGCCTCGAGCGCGGGGCAGGCTGACGGGCCCGCCGGGCAGCCCGGGGGTCTCGCCCAGAGCGCCGATGAGGCACAGGCGGGCGTCGATGCCGTACCGTCGGAGGCGACGGACCAGCCGGCCGAGGCTGTCGAGGCGCCCGAGGGGGCCGCGACGGAGGACACCGGCGAGAGCGACAGCCCCGGAGGTAATGAGTGAGCACGGCCCGCCCGACAAGCACGTCGGCACGCCCGCAGGGCCCGGGTCCAGGCCCCCGCCCGGGGCAGGGCGCCCAGCCGGCGTCGACCCGTCCGAACCCCACCCAGGGACGTCCCGCCGGCGGCGGAGCACCCAGCGGCCAGGGCGCGGCAGCCCGCAGCCGCCGGGTGAAGCTGACGGTCTCGCGCATCGACCCGTGGTCGGCGATGAAGATGTCGTTCCTGATCTCGGTGGCCCTCGGCATCGCCGGCGTCGTGATGGTCGCGGTGCTGTGGATGATCCTCTCCGGCATGGGGGTCTTCTCGGAGGTCAACCGCCTGGTGGGGACGATCCTGCAGGACAGCGAGAACCCCTTCGACCTGATGGACTTCCTCGGCTTCGGCCGCGTGCTGTCCCTCTCGATCGTCATCGGGGTCATCGACGTCATCCTCCTGACCGCCCTGTCGACGCTCGGGGCGTTCCTCTACAACATCTGCTCCGCCCTGGTCGGCGGCCTGCAGCTCACCCTGACCGACGACTGACGGCGACGCCGGGCCCGCCTCCGAGCGGTGCCCGCGCGGCATACGGACTGCTGCTGGTGGCCCCCTCCTCCCGCTCGGGAGGCAGGGGGCGCAGCCGTTTTGGTCCTCCGTATGCCGGTGAGGTAACCTCATGCGTCGCAGCCCCCTTGCGGGGGGTGCGAGCGGTGATTGGTCACGGGCCTATAGCTCAGACGGTTAGAGCGCTTCCCTGATAAGGAAGAGGCCACAGGTTCAAGTCCTGTTAGGCCCACCAATCCCGATCCGCGGTTCCAGGCCAGCGCACCGGACGGAGAGTCCCATGGGGAAGAAGCTCCTGCTGCTGCTCGCGACGGCCCTCGGCGCGGCCGCAGTCCAGAAGAAGCTCAAGGCCCAGCAGGCCGAGCGCGACCTCTGGCACGAGGCGACCGACCAGCCGACCAACTGAATCGACTGCCCAGGACTGACACCCACCCTCAGGCCCCGGGACGTCACCCTTCGGGGCCATGGCGCAATTGGTAGCGCACCTGCTTTGCAAGCAGGGGGTTAGGGGTTCGAGTCCCCTTGGCTCCACCACAGGTCACAGGCCCTTTCCTCTCATCGGAGAGGGCCTTTTCCGTCCCCTGATTCCAGCAAAGTACGGCACCAGTGCTCACTGGGAGGCCTCCCCGAAGTGCTAGAGAGCCTCCGGGTCGTTGGCCGCGGGCCCCTGGGAGTAGACGTCCCTCGTCAGGGCCGAGGGGCCTGCAGGTGCTGCCAGGAGCCCGGGCTCTCGCTACCGCACACGGATCGTGGTGATGGGCGAGGTCGAGGTGCTGTACCCGGGCGCTCCGGTGTACCGCGCGGTGAACCGGTGCGGACCCTTCCCGGTCGCGAGCCAGACGATGCGGGCAGTCCCGTCGCTGCTGAGGCCCGCCGTTCCGGCCGGCCGGTCGCCGTCGTGGAGGATGACCATGCCGTTGGCAGGCACCCCGTCGGCTTTGACTGTCACCTTGAACGTCACGGTCTTGCCCGCCCGAACCCCGGTCGTCGACGCGGTGAGCCGCGTGCGCGTCGTTCTCGAGACCGGCGCGGGCACGCTGAGCTCGGCCGCACCCGTGCTGGACGCGTAGATCGGGCTGCCGCGGTACGTGGCGGTGACGGAGTGCGTTCCCTGCGGCAGCCTCGCCGAGGCGGAGCCGGTCCCGGACGGGTCGAGGGTGGCGCTGCCCAGGAGAGTCGGGCCCTCACTGAAGTCAACGTGACCGGTGGCCGGACCGGCTGTACCGGTCACCTGGGCCGTCATCGTGACGTACCCGGCCTCGTTCAGCCCCAGGGTGAGCGCGGTCGAGGACGCTGCGAGCGGGGTGGCGGTGTAGCGGACCCGGCCCCGCAGCCCGTGCGGTTTGCCGTCGCAGTACTGGGTGAAGCTCGCGTCCAACCGGGACAGAGTGCCAGCGGGCGTGGTGGCGATCGCGGACACGGTCAGCGTCCCGGTCACAGCACTGCAGCCCCTTCCGTCGCCGGAGACAGCGAGCCTGGCCCGCCCTGCGGTGCTGGAGAGGGGGTGTTGGACGTTGGTGTAGGTCCCCGGGGCAAGACTCTGCCCGGGCGGTGCCCCCACCTCGACGGTCCACAGGGGCGCGTCGACGTGGCCCGGCCGCACCGACACGGTCACCTTCTGGGCGGTGCCAGTGGCAATGACGGAGGCGGAGGGCGGTGCATGACCGATGCTGGCTCCGAGCCCGATGTAGTCCCCGTGCACGCTGCTGAACCACAACGATGAGGCGCCGGCGGCGACGCGTTGCTCGGTGCGCGCGGACGTGACGGTCCCCTGCCGGGCGGCAAGACCGTGAATTCCGGTGGTCAGCCTGTCGGTCACCAGGCGGGCAAGGCCGGCGCCGTCCGGGCTGGCCTGCCCGATGACGGCCTCCCCGTCGATGAAGGTCACGGGTCCTGCGCCCGCCCTTCCGCGGGCGGTGAGCGTGACTGGCTGCCCTTGGACGGAGTCCGGGGCAGAGCTGGTGAGCACCAAGGGCGAGGAGGTCGGTGCGGCGACCTTCAGGGTCCCGGTCAGTGCCGGGCTCAGGTCCTCGCAGTACTGCGTGAAGTCCGCGTCCAGCGCGATCACCCGCCCTGAGGTGTCGGTGGACAACGTGTTGACCGTGAAGTGGCCTGTCACCGGTGCGCAGCCGCGGCCGCTGCTCGTGACCCACAGCCCGGGGCCGGTCGTGTTGTCGCCCGAGCGAACGGCATTCTCGTAGACACCGGTCGTGAGCTGCTTGCCCTCCGGCGCGGTCAGCATGACCATCCAGTACTCGTCGCCGGCGTCCACGTTCACGGTCACCCACCCGGTACTGCCCCGGACGGTGAATGCGGCGGCGGGTGGCGCGAGTCTTCCGCTCTGCCCCTGCCCGGTGAACTCACCCGGCTGGCTGTCATAGGCCAGGTAGGTCTCTGTGAGCACCGCCGCATGCGCGGGGTGACCCAGCGCGGACAGCAAAGCCAAGGGTGCGGACAACACCACGACGGCCGACAGGGCCAACCATCCCCGAGTACGCCTCATCGCTCTCCCCTGCGTTCAGCGCCGCGACGACCCCCCGGGCGCTCCGTCGGCGTTGGAAATGCACATTAGGCCTGCGAGATGCGTGACTGCCATACGCGGCAGCTGATTTCGCTCTTTCGCCGTATTCGGAGTCCTGCATCCGCTCTAGTCCACGGCGGCGGCCGGCTGGGCTCGAGTCGGCACGCCCGGGGGCGCGTCCAAGGGTCGCGGACGGTCGTTCGCGGTCGTCGAGGTGGGTGCCGGCCACCAGATCCCCACAGTGGGCTATGGCGAAGGACCGGCCAGGGGGGCAGCGTGTCGACTCAGACGGCGACGAGCACGAGTCGTCGAGAGTGGGCGCCAGGACGGATCATGGGTAGCTTGACCGAGGTCGTCAGGAGGCATCCCGTCGCCGTCTTCGTCGTCCTGGCGTATGCGTTGTCGTGGACGCTCGTCCCGTTCGGCGGCCTCCTCGGCTGTGGTCCGTTCCTGGCTGCACTGGTCGTGCTGGGGATACTGGAAGGTCGCTCGGGTATGCGGTCGCTGGCCCGGCGCATGGTGCAGTGGCGGGTCGGCTGGGGGTGGTACGCCGCAGCGGTTCTGCTGCCCTCGGGCGTCGCCGCGCTGGCAGCTGTCCTGACGGTGGCACTCGGTGCTCCGGAGCCGACGGGCGGTCAGCTCGCGTCCTGGACGGAGATCCCGTTCACCTTCGTCCTGGTCCTCCTCGTCCCGCTGTTCGGTCCATGGGAGGAGCCGGGGTTCCGCGGGTTCGCCCTCTCGAGACTCGCCGAGCAGCACTCGTCCCTGGCAGCCGCTCTCCTCGTGGGTGCGATCCACGTCGGTTTCCACGTCCCGCTGTTCTTCACCGGCGACATCCCGCCCTCCGATGCCGTCTTCGTCATGGCGGCCAGCGTGGTCTTCGCGTGGCTGGTGGTCGGCAGCGGGGGGAGCGTCCTGGTTGCCATGGTGATGCACGCCGCGAACAACGCGGTCTCCGGCGAGTTCGTCTCGCCCCTCTTCGCTGGCGCTGACGGCGAGCGCCTGGGGTGGATCAGGGCGCTCCTGTGGTGTCTGGTCGCGCTGCTCGTGGTTCCTCTCGCAGGGAGGAGGTTCAGGGCCGGTCCGCCGGCGGAGACACACGTGCCGCCGCCAGCGCCGAGCTGAGACGTCCGCACCGCCGGTCCGGGCGCGCCAGGTGTCACTCGAGGCGTCCCATATGTCCCTTGCCCCCGTCAGGACCGAGGAGGACGGTGGGAGTCGACGGCAGCGCCGTCGGGGTGCTGCCCCGAGCGAAGGAGCCCCTCGTGTACGCACGCACCACCACGATCCAGGCGGACCGCTCCAAGATTGCCGACGGCATCGCGCACGTCCGCGACCAGGTCCTCCCTCAGGTCACCGCGATGGACGGATGCGTCGGGATGTCGCTGCTCGTGGACCGCGAGACCGGCCGCTGCATCGCGACGACGGCATGGGAGTCCGAGGCGGCCATGCAGGCCAGTGCGGAGCCCGTCAGGCCGGTGCGCGACCGGGCGGAGCAGGCCATGGGCACCAGCTCGAGCGCTGTGGAGCAGTGGGAGGTCGCCGTCGTGCACCGCGACCACGCCATGCCCGAAGGGTCCTGCGCGCGTGTGACCTGGCTGAGCGGCGACCCCGGCCTGGCCGACCGTGGTCCCGACATCTTCAAGCTGGCCGTCCTCCCGAGGCTCCAGGAGTTCGAGGGCTTCTGCAGTGCCAGCCTGATGGTCAGTCGTGACACGGGCCGGATCGTCGGCACCGTCACCTTCGAGACCCGCGCCCAGCTCGAAGCCACACGCCAGGCCGTGGCGGCCATCCGCGAGCGTGCCAGCCAGGAGATGAGGGCGACCGTCGACGACGTGGCCGAGATGGAAGTGGCGCTCGCGCACCTGCACCTGCCCGAGCTGGTGTGACCGACTCGGCTGACTGACGGTCGGCGGGTCACGGCCCCTCCTGGACGTGGGAGGGGCCTTCGTCGTGCGGCGAGGCCGGGCCGAGCGGGGCCGCGGGCTCCGCAGCGCGGTCGGCCTGCTGCTGGTTCCACCGAGCTGCCCGCCCCTAGCATCGTGGGCGTGGCCGAGCCGGAGGTCCTCCAGGGTGCGCTTCCGCAGGGGAGCAGACGGTCGATCCTGCGCCTGCTGGACCGGTTGTCCGACCTCGGTGCCAGGGCCGAGCAGGGCCACGACGAGCGGGTCCGCTCCGGGACGTTGATCTTCGCGTCCCTGGTCATCGCGGTGGTGTCCTTCGTCTGGGTGGTCACCTACTTCGCGTACGGCTATCCGCTCTCCGCGGCGATTCCGCTCGCCTACCAGCTGCTGACGGCGGTCGGGCTTGCCGTGCTGGCACGGACACGACGGTTCGACATCTTCCGCACCACGCAGTTCGTGGCCTTCCTCGTGCTGCCCGCCCTGCTGCAGGTCTCCCTCGGCGGCTTCGTCGCGTCGAGCGGGATGGTCCTCTGGGCCGTCTTCACCCCGCTCGCGGCTCTCGCACTCCTCGGCCTGCGCCGCTCGGTCGGTTGGCTGCTGGCGTTCTTTGCACTGCTCATCGCCCTGGCTCTGCTCGACCCGCGTCTCTCGCAGAGCCCGTCAACGCTCCCGACGGGCTTCGTCATCACGTTCTTCGTCCTCAACGTCATGGGCGTGACCCTGTGCACGTACATGATGCTGGGGTACTTCGTCGAGCAGCAGGACCGGGCCCGCCGGGCGCTCGAGGCCGAACGAGAGCGATCGGAGCGACTCCTGCTCAACGTCCTCCCGGAGCCGATCGCCAGGCGGCTCAAGGAGAAGACCGGGGTGATCGCCGAGCACTACGACGCGGTGACGGTGCTCTTCGCCGACCTGGTGGGTTTCACCGAGCAGTCGTCGGTCATGGCTCCGGCTGAGCTCGTCGCCCTGCTCGACCGCATCTTCTCCGCGTTCGACCGCCTCGCCGACGCAGAGGGGCTGGAGAAGATCAAGACGATCGGTGACGCGTACATGGCGGCGGCCGGTCTCCCGGAGGAGCGGCAGGACCACCTCGAGGCGGTCGCGCGGACGGCGCTCGCGATGCGGGACGAGATCGCGGGCATGGCCGCGGCGAGCGGGCAGGGCTGGCTCGCTGTCCGGGTCGGTATCGACACGGGCCCGGCGGTCGCCGGGGTCATCGGCAAGCGCAAGTTCATCTACGACCTGTGGGGCGACACCGTGAACACGGCCAGCCGGATGGAGTCCCACGGGCTGGCGGGGGAGATCCAGGTCACCGAGCGTGTCGCGGCCGCGTTGGGTCCGGCGTTCTCCCTGAGGGCACGCGGGACGATCGAGGTGAAGGGCAAGGGGCCCATGGCGACGTTCCTGCTGGACGGCGTGACCTAGCCGCGGGCCCTCCGCACCCCCGCCCGGACGGTCAGGCCACCCGCACGACGACCTTGCCGCGCGTGGACCCGGACGGTCAGGCCACCTGCACGACGACCTTGCCGCGCGTGTGGCCGGCCTCGAGGTGGTGCAGGGCCTTCGCAGCCGCGTCGAGGTCGAAGGTGCGGTCGATCGCCGGTCGGAAGGCGCCACGGTCCGCGAGGTCGGCCAGCGTCACCAGGTCGGCCGAGTTCTCGCGCGAGAAGAGCATGGCGAGCCGGTGGCGGACGAACGGTGAGAGCGCGACCGCCCCGAGCTGGCGCTGCATGCCACCGGTCCACCGGTCGCCTCCCTCGCCCCCGACGATCACGAGGGTCCCGGTCGGCGTGAGCAGCCTGCGCAGCCGCCTGACGGGACGGTTCCCGGCGATGTCCAGGACGAGGTCGTACTCGTGAGCACGTTCGGCGAGGTCGGAGCGCGTGTAGTCGACGACGTGGTCAGCGCCGAGGCTGCGGACGAGGTCCACCTTGGTCGTGCTGCACACACCCGTCACCTCGGCCCCGAAGGCCTTGGCGAGCTGCACGGCATACGAGCCCACGCCGCCGGAGGCGCCGATGACGAGAACCCTCTGCCCGGGCGCCACCCTCCCGGCGTTCCGCAGGGCCTGGAGAGCGGTGAGGGCCGAGACCGGGACGGCGGCCGCCTGCTCGAACGACAGGCTGGCCGGCTTGGCCGCGAGCCGGTCCTGGGGGGCGCGGGTGAGCTCGGCGAGCGACCCGTGACCAGTGCCGTACACCGCATCCCCCACCGCGAACCGGGTGACCCCCTCGCCCACCGCCTCGACGGTGCCGGCGAGGTCGCGCCCCGGGATCGGCTGCCGGGGGCCGCGCAGGCCGACGACGAGACGCATGACCAGCGGGAGCCCCGTCATCAGGTGCACCGTCCCGCGGTCGATGCCCGCGGCGCGCACCCTGACCAGGACCTCGCCCTTGCGCGGTACGGGCACCGGCACCTCACGGAGCTCGAGGGTCTCTGTCCCGCCGTAGCGCTTCTGGATCACTGCCTTCATGGCGACCTGCTCTACCTTACGTTGTAAGTCCATGGTCCCGACTGTAGCCTTACACCGTAAGCCTGACAAGAGCGTGTCTGCTGAAGGTCCGACGAAAGGAAGCGTCACGTGGCCGAACGACCACAGCCAGCCGGGTCCCGTCCCCCGCTCACCCGCGACGGCGTCCTGCGCGCAGCGGTCGAGCTCGCCGACCGGGAGGGCATGGCCGCACTCACGATGCGGTCGCTGGCGCGACATCTCGGCGTCGAGGCGATGTCGCTCTACCACCACGTCGCGAACAAGGACGCCCTGCTCGATGGCATGGTCGACCGGGTGTTCGCCGAGATGCACCGGCCCCGGGTCGGTGGCGACTGGGCCGCCGAGATGCGTCTGCGGTCGGTCTCCGGGCGGCAGGCCCTCACCGGGCACCGCTGGGCCATCGGGCTGATGGACTCGCGGAGCGCGCCGGGCGCCGAGACCCTCCGCCACCACGACGCCGTCATCGGGTGCCTGCGCGCCGGCGGGTTCTCCCTGCCGATGGCCGCGCACGCCTTCGCCGTGCTCGACGCCCACCTCTACGGCTTCGTGCTGCAGGAGCTCAGCCTCCCGTTCCGCGACTCCGAGGATCTCGGCGACCTGGCCGACCAGATCCTCGGCGGCATGCCGGCGGACGCCCTGCCGCACTTCACCGAGCTCGCCGTGGAACACGCCCTCCGGCCGGGGTACGCGTTCGGCGACGAGTTCGAGTACGGCCTCGACCTCATCCTCGAGGGGCTGGAACGCCGCCGCGCGGAGGGGCAGGAGGGTTAGGTCGGGCACGCCCCGGGTGCGCGCTCCACCGGCCCACTCAGGAGCGCAGGCGGCTGCGGTGGCGGTCGGTCAGCTCCGTGATCTCCCTCAGGTGGCGCACCATCGACGCGAGCTCGTCAGCGGAGAACCTGCCGAGGAGCGCCGTTCCGTCGACAACCAGCGGACCGTAGAAGGACCCTGTGCGCTCGCGGCCCTCCTCAGTCATCTCGACCAGCACCCTGCGCCGGTCCTCGACGCTGCGTGTGCGACGCACGAAGCCCTTCCGCTCGAGCCGGTCGACCATCGCTGTCGTCGCCGCCGATGAGAGCCCCGTGGCCTCGCTCAGCTCACTCGGGGAGCGCGCCTCGTCGACGAGCCAGTCGAGACAGCGCAGGTCGGCAGGGTTGAGCCCCAGCTGTCGGCCGACCTCGTCGTCGAACGCCTGGGTGCTGCGCTGGTAGGCCTGCATGGCCGCGCCCAGCTCGGCCGCCAGCCGTTGACGAGAAGCAGCCATCAGCATATCCTTCGAATATCGAATAATCCCAAAATCGAGATACACCAAAGGTGTGGAAAAGAGTACCGAGATGAGGGCAGTCGTCGTCGGAGGAGGCGTGGCAGGTCCTGTCGCGGCCCTGGCTCTGCAACGGATCGGCGTCGACGTGGTCGTGCACGAGTCGCATCCCCTGACCGACGGCGAGCGCGGCTCGTGGTTCACGGTCACGCCCAACGGGCTGGACGCCCTCGACGCGGTCGGCGCGCTCCACCTGGCACGCGCGATCGGCCACCCGACCCGGACCAACATCATGCGCAGCGCGACGGGGCACGAGCTCGGACGGCTGCCTCTGGGCGCGCCGCTCCCCGACGGCACGCCAGCCCTGACGATGAAGCGCACCCGACTGGCCGCAGCCCTGGCCCAGGAGTGCTCCCGTCGTGGAATCGAGGTCCGGTACGCCTCCGGCCTGACGGCCGCGGAGCCCACCGCGTCGGGCACGGTGAGAGCGAGTTTCGCCGGCGGCCTCGCCCGGGAGGCCGACCTGCTGGTGGGCGCGGATGGTGTCCACTCGACGACCCGGCGGCTGATCGACCCCGGCGCCCCCGCCGGACGCTACGTCGGCCTCGTCAACTTCGGCGGCTTCACCCCCGGCGGCGCCGGGAGCCTGAGCGACCTCGAGGCGGAGCCTGCGGCGTGGCACTTCGTCTTCGGTCGCCGAGCCTTCTTCGGCTGGCACGCCACGCCTTCCGGCGACGTCGTCTGGTTCGCGAACGAGCCCCGCGCCCAGGTAGGTCCCGACGAGCGCACGAGGACCACAGAGCCGGAGTGGCGCGCCCGCCTGGCCGAGCTGTTCGCGGGCGACGCGGGGCCGGCGGCGGAGCTGATCCGCAACGGCGTTCTCGAGCTTGCTGGCGACAACACCCATGACCTCGCCCATGTCCCGAGCTGGCACCGCGGGCCGATGATCGTCATCGGTGACGCGGCGCACGCGCCGGCCCCATCCTCGGGCCAGGGCGCCTCGATCGCCATGGAGGACGGGGTCGTCCTCGCCCAGGCCCTGCGCGACTCACCGGACGTGCCGAGCGCCTTCGCGACCTACGAGGGACTGCGACGGGCTCGGGTGGAGAGGATCGTCGCCGCGGGCGCGCGCAGCAGCAGCTCCAAGGCGCCCCGACCCCTGTTCCGCCCACTGCGTGATGCGGCCCTTCGGCTGGCCTTCCGCCACGTGGTCACCGAGCCGAAGCTCGCCTGGATGTACGACCACCGGATCCACTGGGAGAAGACCCTCGTGCCGGGAGCCCGCTGACCCGCCCGGCGACCAGCGGGCCCGGACAAATGGTGCCAACCGGCGTCCCATGCGCGAGGATCGGTGCGTACGCGTGGGGCCGTGGGAGGGGGGCCGGCATGACCGACCGGCGCCAGCTGAGCGAGTGGATCGTCCGTGCGACCCCGGACGGACTGTGGGTCTTCGACTCCGAGGGCCGCACGCTGTTCGCCAACGACCGGCTCGCCGAGATGCTCGGCCGCACGCCGCAGGAGATGGCCGGCCTCTCGGTGTTCGACTGCCTCGACGAGATGGGTGGCGGCCAGTTCCGCCAGCACCTTGCCGAGCTCGACGGCGCCGGCGAGTCGGGGCACAACCTCGAGTGCAGCCTGCTCCGCAGCAACGGGGAGCGCTTCTCGGCGCTCGTGAGCCACACCCCGCTGCGCGACGACGCGGGCGAGCACCGCGGCTGGCTCCACCGCGTCAGCGAGTTCACCCAGCAGCGCCGCCTGCTCGACCAGCTCCAACAGCGCGAGCAGCAGCTCGCCGAGGCGCAGGCCATCGCGCGGGTGGGGAGCTGGGAGTGGGACATCGAGACCGACCGGGTGACGTGGTCCGACGAGCTCTACCGCATCTACGGCATGGACCCGAGCGAGCTCGAGGCGTCCTACGAGGGCTTCATCGCCGGGCTCCACCCCGACGACCGCGAGCTGGTGGGGTCCAGGGTGGGCGAGGCGATGGCCGGCGCCGACGGCTTCGAGTGGGACGCCCGCATCATCCGCCGCAACGGCACCGTGGCGTGGATCCGCGGGAGAGGTCTGGTCACCCGCGCCGAGGACGGGCGGCCGGTGCGTATGGGCGGCACGGCCCAGGACATCACCGAGACGAAGTCCGCCGAGCTCTCCCGGGCCATCGTGCAGTCCATCGCGACCGCCGCCAACGAGGCCACCTCGCTCGAGCAGCTCGTGCCGTTGGTCCTGCGCGAGGTTCCGCGGTACACCAGCTGGTCCCCGGTGGCAGCCTTCCTCACCTCGGGTGGCGGGGAGACCCTGGTCCCCCTCACCGGCTCCCCTGACGCCGCCCCGCTCGCGCGGGAGGCCGTGTATGCCGCGGACCTGGCCACGCGGCACACCGCCGAGGGGTCGGTGTGGGTGGCCGCGCCGGTGCTCCTGGACGGTCGGGTCGTCTGTGTCGTGGTGCTCGACACCCGGGCGGGGGTGGAGCCGACCGAGAGCGAGGTCTCTCTCATCAGCCAGCTCGCGGCGATCCTGTCGAGGGTCGCCGAGCGGGAGCAGGCATCGCGCGAGCTGGCGCGCGCGCGGGACGAGGCGATGAGTGCATCGGTGGCCGCGGAAGCGGCGTCCACCATGAAGTCCGAGTTCCTCGCGACGATGAGCCACGAGATCCGCACCCCGCTCAACGGCGTGATCGGCCTGACCGAGCTCCTCTCGCGCACCGACCTGACCGAGCACCAGCAACGCCTCACCGACGGCATCGACCAGGCCGGTCGCGCGCTCCTCGGCCTCGTCAACAACGTCCTCGACTTCTCCAAGATCGAGGCCGGCCACCTCGACCTCGAGACGGTCGACTTCGACCCCCGCGCCATCGTCGAGCAGGCCGCCAACATCGTGGCCGAGCAGGCCAGGACGAAGGGGCTCGAGCTCGTGGTGTCCTTCGAGCCGGGCCTGCCCCTTGCCGTGCGTGGGGACCCTGTCCGGTTCGGCCAGGTCATCGCCAACCTCGCCTCCAACGCCGTGAAGTTCACCTCTGCGGGCGAGGTCGTCATCCGCGCCCGCCCCGCCGAGCCCCGGCCCACGGGACCGGTGGTGCGGGTGGAGGTGTCCGACACGGGCGTCGGCGTCGCCCCCGAGGCGCAGTCCCGCCTGTTCGACGCCTTCACCCAGGCCGACAGCTCGACCACCCGCGAGTACGGCGGCACCGGCCTGGGCCTCGCCATCTGCCGCCGCATCGTGACCGCGCTGGACGGGCAGATGGGCGTGCAGAGTGAGCCCGGGGTGGGCAGCACCTTCTGGTTCACCGCGTCCTTCGGCCCCGCGTCCGCCGTGCTGCCCTCGCCGGCCCAGGCACCGCTGGCGTCCCTGGCTGGACTGCGGGTCCTGGTCGTCGACGACAACAGCACCAACCGCTTCATCCTGACCGAGCAGCTGGCGACCTGGCGGTTGACCACCGCGGCGGCAGAGTCGGCGGCCGAGGCGACGGCGATGCTCGAGGAGGCCCACCGGCGCGGACGGCCCTTCGACATCGCGCTGCTCGACTACCTGATGCCGGACACCGACGGCCTCCAGCTCGCCCGCCGTCTCCGCGAGGACCCGCGCCACGACCAGGTGCGGCTGGTGCTGCTGACCTCGGCCCTCGGCCCGCTGACGGACGCGGGCACGGTGCTGCCCGTCGACCTCGTCCTCACGAAACCGGTCCTGCCGTCGGTGCTGGGTCCAGCGCTCGCGAGGGTCTTCGCCGCCGACGGCGCGGCGATCGCCGCACCCCGCGATGCCGGGGCCCGGCACGCCACTGATCGGGCGGACGTTCCGGGGGTCGCGACTCCCGGAGGTGCCGTGCCGGAGGACCTCACCGAAGGCGGCGAGCGATCCCTCCCCGGGCAGCCGCGCGGCCGGGTCCTCGTCGTCGAGGACAACCCGGTCAACCAGATGGTCGCCGAGGGGATCCTCGAGAGCCTCGGCTACACCACCACCCTGGCGGCGAACGGCGCCGAGGGCGTCTCTGCCTTCGCCGACGACCCGGGTGGGGTCGTGGCCGTGCTCATGGACTGCCAGATGCCCGTCATGGACGGCTACGACGCCACCCGCGCGATCCGCGAGATGCAGCGCCATGACGTGACGCGGGTACCCGTCATCGCCATGACGGCGTCGGCAGTGACCGGCGAACGTGAGCGCTGCCTCGACGCAGGGATGGACGACTTCCTCACCAAGCCGATCGACATCGCGCTGCTCGAGGCCACCCTGCGGCACTGGGTCGGCAGGTCCGGGGACCCCTCGGCGGAGTTCTCCCAGCCGGACGCCGCGCCGGGCACCACCGCACCGGGCACCAGCGCGCCGGCCGCTCGGGTGCCCTCAACTCCTGCGCCTGGTCCGGGCGGCGGGGTCCTCGACGCGGCGCGCCTCGGCGAACTCCTCGAGCTCGACCCCGACGACCCCTCGCTGCTGCTGCGGTTCATCGACCGGTTCAGCGACAACGCCCGTCAGACCTTGGCCGGTATGCGGGAGGCCCACGGGGCAGGGGACCGCACCGCCCTGGGCCGGCTGGCGCACAGCCTCAAGGGCAGCGCGGCGAACCTCGGTGCCCCGGCCCTGGCCGAGCTCTGCCGGGCGGTCGAGCATGCGAGCGACGACGACCAGCCCCTGCCGCCGGGCACCCTCGACCAGGTCGGGCGTGAGGTGGAACGCGCCGCCGCGGCTCTGGGGCGCTTCGCCGCCGGCCTTCGACCCGGGAGCTAGCCGCCGCCGGTCAGCTCGAGGGGCACGGTGCAGTCCAGCCCGACGTTGTTCATCCGCGCCGTGATGACCTCTCCGTCGCCGTCCTCCGGCAGCGCCAGCTGACGGGGTCTGCCCGCCTGGAGCGACGCGGCATACGACTCCCTCGCCCCCACCAGCCGCTCCCAGTCGTTGAGCCAGGTCTGGAGGGGGAGGTCGCCCGCCACCAGGTCGTACCCGAGGGCACGGATCCGGTCGACCATCAGCAGGACCTCGTCGTTCTGCGCCCGGATCGCCGCGACGCGGTGGGAGACGCCGGCCTCGGGCACCGCGGCCAGGCCGTGCACCGCCTTGCGCATGACGAGGCAGGCGGCGTTCGCGGTGCGCACGACCGTCGGCTGGTCGACCACCTCCGGCCGGTCCTGGGTGGCGAACCGCCACAGCCCGTTCAGGGTCACGGACACGACCGCGAGGGCGAGCAGGACGGAGGCAACCGCCACCCGGTGCCGCCAGCGCCCCGCCATACCTTCATGGTGCGCCCGGCCAGGGAACCGCGTCATCACCTCACGGCGCCGCCCACCGCCCGTGCGGGCGCGCAGGGCTCAGGGGTGCAGCAGCCGGTCGGGCAACGGGGACCACGGACCAGCAGCAGGGTGCTGTCGCTGCACGTCGAGTCGGATGGCGTCCGACGGGAGGTCGGGCCGCGGACGGCGAGGCTCCCGCACCCCGGCGCTGCCGTCGCCGCCTCCGGCGAACAGGCCCACGAAGCGCCTCCCCCGCACCCGGTGGTGCCGGTACACGGCATACACGCGCAGGGAGGACGTCGACGAGGAGCGCATCTGGCGACTCGCCCGCCACACGGCCTCCCCCGGGCTGCCCGCAGGGACGTGGAGGCGGCAGTCCGCGGGCTGGCCGCCGACCGGGCGCATCACGACGTCATAGCTCCTCATGGGCCAAGGGTGCGCTCGCCTCGCCGCGTGGCACAACCCCCACGCTGCGCCGGCCGTCAGAGCGTGGCGATCAGCTCCGTGCAGGCCGCCTGACAGCGCCGGCAGGTCAGCGCGCAGACCTCGCAGTGGAGGTGCATCTCGGCATGCCGTTCGCACGCGTCCGCGCAGGCCCGGCAGATGTCGCGGCAGGCCTCGAGCATGCGACGGACGAGGTCGCCCTCCGAACCGGTGTGCCGGGAGAGGACGCGGACTGTCGCGTCGCAGACATCCGCGCAGTCGAGGTTGGTGCGGATGCACCCGCGCAGGTCGGCCACGGAGGGCTCGACGAGGCAGGCGTCCGCGCAGGCGGTGCACGAGTAGAGGCACTCGAGGCACGCCAGGATGCAGTTCTTGAGAATGGTCTCGTCGGTGTCGCCCACCCCGGTGGGGTGGGTCCGGAGCATCTCGCTCACGACGGTCATGGTGGACCTCCGTCCGGTCGGTGCCCTCCCATTGCGGCACGCGACGGACGGAGAGACCACCGCAGATCGACGTAGGCGACAGATCGGCGCAGACGGGGGCGAACCCTCACGCGGTGATGGTGCCGCCCTCGAACTCGCAGGTGAGTCGGCCACCGGGCGTCTCGACGGTGTCCGTCAGGGGGTAGCCGTAGCGACCGCCGGCCCCGCCCTCGGCCTTCCACTCGTCGAGGACCGCGCCGTGGACCCGGCGAGCCGGACCCGACCCCAGGGCCCAGAGCTCGCCCTTCTGGAAGACCTGGGACTCCCCGCG
>NZ_DATBMI010000099.1:0-17461 GCF_036554925.1 Pedococcus sp. | reverse complement strand
CGCCACGGCTCGTGCCGGTGGGCCCGGCGCCGCGGCGCCCGGGGCCGGAGCCGGGCGAACAGCGCGGCCAGCTCGGCCCGCTCCCTGGCGCCCAGCTCGGCGACGTCACGATGGCGCAGCACCTCCGTGGTGCTGGCCATCGCGGTGACGACGTCCTCGTCCGGGGACGGCTCGTGGCCGGGGCGTCCCCCGTCCGCGAGGTCCGCGACGGCCACCGTGCGGCGCGGCCGCTGCGGAGCGCGACGGGTGGCGCCGGGGGTGGCGCCGAACCACGCGGCATACACCTGGTCGTAGCGCTCGAGGTCTGACGGGCTCGAGCACAGCGTGGCCCGTCCCGCCCAGTACGTGGCCGCCTGGTCGTCGAGGCCCACCTCGGCCACGGCCTCGAGGTAGGTGCGCTCCCGGTCGGCGGTGACGGGCAGGCCCGCAGCCCGCAGCGCGCGGGCGAAGCCCAGCAGCAGCTCGTCGGGCCCGCGCGCGCCTGGCATCGCCGGCTACCGTCCGAGGATCCGGGCGAGAGCGGCCCTGACCCGCTCTGCGTCCTCGTGGTACTTGACGGCCACCCCCACCGTCGCGGCGGTCGTCTCGAGGTCGAGGTCTGTGGTCCCCAGCTCGTGCAGGGCCCGGGCCCAGTCCAAGGTCTCGGCGACCCCCGGAGGCTTGAGGAGGTCCTCCTCGGACCGCAGCCGCTGGACCGTCCGGACGACCTGCTCCGCCAGCCGCTCGCTCACCTCGGGGGCGCGGCTGCGGACGATGGCCAGCTCGCGCTGCAGCCCGGGGTGGTCGATCCAGTGGTAGAGGCAGCGGCGCTTGAGCGCGTCGTGCAGCTCGCGGGTGCGGTTGGAGGTGAGGACGACGATGGGCGCGGTGGCGGCGGTGATGGTCCCGAGCTCGGGGATGGTCACCTGCCACGTGGAGAGCACCTCGAGCAGGAACGCCTCGAACTCGTCGTCGGCCCGGTCCACCTCGTCGACGAGGAGGACCGCGGGCGACTCCCGCAACGCCCGCAGGACCGGCCGCGCCAGGAGGAAGCGGTCCGTGAAGAGCTCGTCCTCGACCGCCGTGACGTCGGTGTGGCTGTCGGGGGCCACCGCCTGCAGGGCCCGGAGGTGGAGGATCTGTCGGGGGAAGTCCCAGTCGTAGAGCGCCTGTGTGGAGTCGATGCCCTCGTAGCACTGGAGCCGGATGAGCGGCAGCTCGAGGGTCTGCGCGACCGCCTCGGCCAGGGCCGTCTTGCCCGTCCCGGGCTCGCCCTCCAGGAGGAGGGGCCGACCCAGCCGCAGGGACAGCCACGCCACCGTCGACAGCGCGTCGTCGGCGAGGTAGCCCGTCTCCCCCAGCCGCTTCGCCAGCTCGGCTGCTGACGAGAACGCTTCCCTGGGCTCCATGAGGCCAAGCATTACCCACAATCCCGGCGGGGAGAACCCCGGCGCCGGGGAACCTCGCCCCGGAGGGCGGACCGGCTAGCGTCCGGGCGTCCGGTCGTCGCGGTGCAGCAGCTCGACGGGGTCGCGGTGGAGCAGCTCCGCGGCGTCGCGGACGGCCTCCTCGCTCTCGACGTACATGTGCCCGCTCGCCGCCTCCTGGGCCACGGCCAGCACCCAGTTGTGCGGCTGTCGCGGCAGGCCCCGGTCGGCGAGGGAGCGCTCGAGGTCGTCGACGACCTCGGGCACCGGCCGCCCGGCGCTCCGCTCGGCGAGCTCGGTGATGACGGCCTGGATGACGGCGAGGTGCGGCCGCCGGGCGTCGTGGGCCGGCTCGTACGGTTCTTCGGTCATGGCGTCGTCCTCCTCGACTCGATGGCCTCGATGATGCGCGGGCGCAGCTCGGCCGCGCCGATGACGGCGTCCACCGAGCCGACCGAGACGGCACGGTGGATGCTGTGCACGCCGTCGAACTCGGCGGCGACCTGCCCGAGCTTCTCGGCGCGCACGGCGGTGCGGACCTCGGCGAGCTCGGTGGCAAGCTGCGCCCGCTGCGGTCCACGGGCCTCGCCGAGCTGCGCCTCCAGCGCGGTGACCCTCGGGTCGGAGGCGGTGCGGGCGTCCACGTCGCGCGAGAACACCACCGCCGCCGCGGGGGCGCCGCCGATGACCGAGGCGTACGAGCCCTCCACGGCGAGCACGGTCATGTTCGGGTTCAGCGCCTTGGAGAACACCACGAACGCCCCGCCGTGGTAGCGCGAGACGACCACGAACACGATCGGGCCCTCGAAGTTGACGATGGCACGGCCGATCTCCGCGCCGTACTCGAGCTGCAGGTTCCGCATGGAGTCGGGCGAGCCGTCGAAGCCCGACAGGTTGGCGAGCACCACGAGCGGACGGTTGCCGCTCGCGGCGTTGATCGCGCGCGCCGCCTTCTTCGACGACCGGGGGAACAGCGTGCCCGCGGTGTAGGTGTCCGGGCCGTCAGTGGGCGGGAAGCCGCGGCGCGGCACGGACTTGGACTCGACGCCGAGCAGGCACACGGCATACCCGCCGATGTGGGCGTCCTGGACCACCGCTGTCTCGGCGTCCGCCATGCCCGCCCAGCGCTCCAGCGTCGGGTGGTCCTGGTCGGAGACCGCCCGCATCAGGGTCCGGATGTCGAAGGCCTTCTTGCGGTCCGGGTTCGTCGCCGAGGAGAAGATGTCGCCGACGGTTGTGAAGGTGCTGTCCGGGACGTCGTGCGGGAAGACCGTGACGTCGCGGTCGAGGGGGTCGGAGGTGGTCACCCGACGCGGACCGTCGTCGCCCGGGCGCACGTACGTGTGGTCGTAGTGCGCCATGAGCACGTCGCGCGCGCCGGCGAGGTCGGCGGCCCAGTACTGCGCCTGGCCGTTGGGGCCCATCACGCGGTCGTAGCCACCGATGCCGAAGTTGTCCTCGGCCGAGACGCCTCCGGAGAAGTCCAGCGACTGCTTGCCGGTGAGCACCATGGCGCTGTCCGGGGTCATCACGAGAATGCCCTTGGTGTGCATGAGCATCGTGGCCTCGGCGTTCCAGTACGGCTGCGCACCCACGTTGATGCCGGCCACGACGACGTTGATCTCACCGCCGGCCTGGGTGAACTCGACGATCCGTTTCAGCGCCCTGGCCCCCCAGTCCATGTTCTCGGTGCCGGAGTCCATGGAGATGCGGGCGCCGGCCGACAGCGCGAACCACTCGACGGGGACGCCCATCTCCTCGGCGAGGTCGAGGGCCGCGATGACCCGGGAGCACTCGGCCTCGGAGACCGCGCCCAGGGCCTTGAGCGGGTCGCCACAGAGCAGCACGCGCGTGACCCCCTCGGGGTGGAGCCTGGTCGGCGTGGTCACGACGCCCGCGATGATGCCGGCCTTGTTCAGGCCGTACGGGCGGTCGACCGGGACGAGGGAGCCCGTGTCGTCGAGGTCGTACTCGGTCGCGGTGCCACCCTGCCCGGCCACCATCGAGACCAGCTCGTAGGGGTAGACCAGCCCGCGCCGGCGGGCCCGGACGACCTTCTGGGCGTAGTCGTCGAGGGGCTTGAGGCGCTCGGTCGGCGGTTCCTCGATCGAGGTCACGACCCCCGATCCGGGCTGGTACGAGAACCGGGCCGCGATGGGGTGCACCGTGCCGTCCGTCGCAGCGATCCGCCCGGTGACCAGGACCTCCTCGATCCCCGCTCCCGCGGTCAGTGGTGAGATCTTGGCCTGGAGCGCGGTGAGCTGGTCGAGGTCGGCCTCGATGACCGGCCAGATCTCGATCCACACGTGGTTCATGTCCAGGCGCGGGCCGGCGGAGCCACGTGCGGTGCGGGCCCGGCGGATCGCCTCGAGGCAGTTGGCTATCGCGCGCTCGGCGTGCGGCAGGGCGGTGACCCGGCCCTCGTCGTCGCGCACCACGGCGAGCTGTCGCACCTGTGAGAGCGCCACGAGACGCTGGTCGGCGTCGTTCCCCGTCGCGGCGCAGTGGTACAGCAGCACGTCCTCGGGTGCCTCGAGACGGGTGACGTCGAAGTCACGCAGCCGCCACAGGTTGAGCCGGCGCCCCACCATCGGGTGCACTCCCCGCACGAGGGTGTCCTCGACCATCGCCCCGCCAGCCACCGGGCGGAAGGTGAAGTAGTCGACCGGCCGACCGCCGCCACCGGAGACGGCCAGGGCCACCCGCCGCACCTGGTCGGTGAACGGCAGGGCGGCCAGGAGGTCGGCGAGCTGGGCGGAGGCGTCCTCGGGCGACTCCGGCTGCTCCGGCCACGAGAGGTAGAGGTCGACCACGGCCTCGTAGCCGATCGGACGCGCGGCCACCTCGCCGGTGACGTCACGCACCAAGGCGGTCCCGTCGACGAGCTCGGAGACGAGCCCGACGGTCGTGACGAGGTGCGTGTGCCGGCCGTCGAGGGTGTAGTCGGCGACGGCGAACGGGCGGCCGTCCTCGGTGGCCGTGCTCAGGCCGTGCAGCTCGTGCCCGCGGTAGTGCCGCTTGATGAGCACCTCGAGCAGCGGCTCCTCCTCGGGTACACCCCCCTCGAGCCGCTCGGCGAGGAAGCGGACGATCTGCTCGGGGATTGCCGCCAGCGCGTCGATGCGGGCAGCGCGGTCGGGGGCGCCCGGGTCGGCGGCCAGCGCCGCCACCTCGTCGCGCACCCCCGCCAGGACGCTCGCCCGCTCCTCGTCGACCAGCGGCTGGTCGAACCACCGGAACCGCACGCTGCGGGCCAGGTCGCCGACGACCGGGAAGCGCAGCTGCGTGGCGAGGACCAGCCGGTCGAGCAGCTCGCGCGCCGCCTGGTCGACGGCCGGCTCGGGCCGCGGCTCGACGAGCCAGCGCTGGAGCAGGCTGGTCGCGAGCAGGACATCCGGAAGGCTGCGCTGCTGGGCGAGGAAGACCCGGAAGACCGCCTCCTCCAGCGCAGGGGTGCGGTCGAGGTCGGCGACCCCGTAGTGCTCCAGGACGCGCCCGAGCTTGGCGCGGAACTGGTCGGGCAGGCCCCCGCGCTCCACGTCCAGGCTCTGCAGGTAGGTGTGGAAGTGCTCCCGGGGGCTGTGCACGCGGTTCTCGACGTGCAGCTCCTCGTCGGCGGGCCGGTTGCGGCTCAGCTCCGCGAAGTCGGCGAAGACCCCGAGGGCTGCCACCTCGTCGGCGATCGGCGACTGCCCGGCGGCGACGAGCTCGTCCCGCGCCGCGAGGTAGCCCTCCAGGGTCCGGCCCTCGTCGCGCGGGTCGATGTCGTAGCCGAGCACCATGGCGCACAGGTCCGCCAGGCCACGCCGGGCCCGGTCGGCCGGGGAGGCGGGCTGCGTCGGGTGCCCGTTCAGGTCGAGCTCGACACCCTCGCCGGCAGCCTCCTCCACGATCTCGTCGCCGTCGCCGACGGGCTCGAGCCGCAGCAGCGGCGCGCCGGTCTCGACCTGGCTTCCCGCGGAGACCAGCAGCTCCTTGACCCGCGCGGAGAAGGGCGCCGGGATCACCGTCTCCATCTTCATCGACTCGAGCACGAGCACCGGCGCCCCGGCGGCGACCTCGTCGCCCACGGCCACCGGGGTCGCGACCACGAGAGCCGGCGCGGGCGAGCGCAGGACCCCGCCCTCGTCGCGGCTCACCCGGTGGGTGACGCCGTCGACCTCGACGAGGTGGACCGGGCCGTGGGTGGCGGTGAGGAGCCGGTGGGTGCGGCCGGAGACCGTGATCCGGCTGGCGTACTCGTCGATCCTCGCGAGGTCGGCGTCGACCAGGTGCTCCTCGCTCCCGGCGGCGATGGCCACCCGGAAGCGGTGGGGCCCGGTGCGGGCGACCATGACCTTGTATGCCGTGCCGCGCAGCTTGAGGTCGATGGCGCGGCCGACCTGGTGCTGGACCTGGGGTCGTCCACCGTGCGCGGTCTCGAGCAGCCGGGTGCGCTCGACCGCCTCGGCCTCCTCGTACCCCTCGATGCCGGCAGCGACCAGGGCGATGCCGGAGTGGCGGTGGGACACCAGGCGGCCCTCGCCGCGGACCCGGTCGATCCAGCCGGTGTCGGCGCTGCCGTCGACCACCTCCGGCTGGTCCAGCAGGTCGAGGATGAAGCTCTTGTTGGTGGCGCCACCCTCGATGACGACCGCCGTCTCGGCCATCGCCCGCCGCAGGCGCGCCATCGCCTCCTCGCGGGTGCGGCCGTAGGCGATGATCTTGGCGATCATGGAGTCGAAGTCCGCCGGGATGGAGTCGCCCTCGCCGACGCCGGTGTCGACCCGGATGCCCGGTCCCGCCGGCAGGTTGAGCAGGGCGATCCGCCCCGGCGACGGTGCGAAGTCGCGGTCGGGGTCCTCGGCGTTGAGGCGGGCCTCGACGGCGTGGCCGACCTCGGCGGGGCGCTCCCCCTCGAGGCGCCCGCCCGCGGCGACGTGGATCTGCGCCTTGACGAGGTCGAGGTCCGTCGTCGCCTCGGTGATGGGGTGCTCGACCTGCAGCCGCGTGTTGACCTCGAGGAAGGCGAAGAACTTCTCGCCCGGGTGGTAGAGGAACTCCACCGTGCCGGCGCCGGCGTAGCCCACCGCCACCGCGAGTCGCTCTGCGCTGGCCCTGAGCTCTGCCGCCTGCTCGTCGGTGAGGACCGGTGAGGCGGACTCCTCGATGACCTTCTGGTTGCGGCGCTGGACCGAGCAGTCCCGGACCCCGACGGCCCAGGCCGTGCCCTGGCCGTCGGCGATGACCTGCACCTCGACGTGGCGGGCCCCGGTGACGAGCCGCTCGAGGAAGACGACGCCGGAGCCGAAGGCCCGGGCGGCCTCGTCGCGGGTCCGCTCGTAGGCCTCCGTGAGGTCCTCGTCGGAGGCGACCATCCGGATGCCGCGGCCGCCGCCTCCCGCGGTCGCCTTGAGCATGAGCGGGTACCCGATCTTCGAGGCCGCCGCCTTGGCCTCCTCCAGCGTGTCCACCCCGCCACCGCTCCACGGCGCCACGGGCACGCCGACCTCCTCGGCGATCAGCTTGGAGCCGATCTTGTCCCCCAGCTTGCGCATGGCCTCCGGGCCGGGGCCGATGAAGGTGACGCCGACTCGCCCGCACAGCTCGGCGAACGCCGGGTCCTCCGCGACGAAGCCCCAGCCGACCCACGCGGCGTCCGCGCCGGTCTCGACGAGGGCACGCTCGAGGACCTCGTGGTTGATGTAGGGCCGATCGCCTGCCGGGCCGAGGCAGTACGAGAGGTCGGCCTCGCGCACGAACATGGCCGTGCGCTCGCCCTCGGTGAACAGCGCGACCGTCTCGATGCGGTGCCCGCCCTCGCCGGCTTCGGCGTTGAGGTCGCGCACTGCGTGGATGAGCCGCATGGCGGCCTCACCGCGGTTGACGATGGCGATGCGCGAGAACATGCGGGCGGCCTCCAGGTGTGTCACCGACGGGTCGTGCGGCCAGGGCGCGTGAGTGCGTCACAGGTCACAGGCCGAGCCTGTCACGGCTTGTGGGTGACTCGCGAGTAATGCGGCCCCGCACGGGCAGGGGTCGTGCCGGGCAGGCTCAGGCGCGGTGCCCGTTCCCCTCGTCCTCACCCTGCTCGCGACCAGCGATCGGGTCGTCGCCGCTCCCAGCCGTGCCCGCGGGTCCGCCGGGGTCGTACGGGTCGGCCAGCTCCCCGGTCACGAGGGCCGGCACGACGTGCGTGCGCTCGAAGTAGGCGTCGAAGACGGCGAGCAGCATGGCTGTGACGGGGATGGCCAGCAGGGCCCCGCCGGCGCCGAACAGTGAGGCGCCGAGCATCACGGAGGCGAAGGCGACCCCGGGGTGCAGGTGGACGGCGCGGGCGCTGATGCGCGGTTCCAGCGTGAGGTTCTCCACCTGCTGGTAGAGCACCGCCCACCCGAGCGCCGCCACGCCGATCCAGGGCTCCGGGCTGGCCAGTCCCACGAGGACGGGGAGGGCGATGGCGATGTACGTGCCGATCGTCGGGACGAACTGCGCCACCAGGCCGGTCCAGATCCCGAGGGCGAGCCATGACGGCATCCCGATGACGAGGAAGACGATGGCGGACGTGACCCCGTTGATGGTCGCCAGCACGACGCGGGCCGCGACGTACCCGCCGGTCTTCTCCAGCGAGAGGTCCCAGACGCTGAGGAAGAGGCGCTGGGGCTGGGGCGGCATCAGCGAGGCCAGCCACTGCCGCAGCCTCGGGCCGTCCGCGGACAGGTAGAAGGTCAGCAGGATGATCGCGAAGAAGCTGAAGATCGCCGCCGCGACCGAGCCCGCCAGCCCGAGGAGCCCACCGAGGACGTCCTGGGCGTAGACGGCGACGTCATCGGGGGACAGCGAGATCGAGGCGAGGATGTCGCCGGCCTGGTAGTTGGTCCCCAGGGTGTCGTTGGCCCAGCCGAGCACGGCCTCGACGATCGCGGGCAGCCCGCGCAGCAGCTGTGCGGCCTGCTCGACGAAGAGGCTCCCGAACGCGACGAGGAAGCCGATGGCGAACAGGCCGGCGCCGACCATGACCACCAACGTCGCGAGGCTCCGCCGCATCCGGGTGGACAGCTTCGCCACGGCCGGCTCCATGGCGAGGGAGAGGAACCACGACATCACGACCGTGAAGATGACCGACCCGCCGTCGGCGAGGACGAACCTCGCGAAGAGCAGCAGGGCTGCCAGGCCGGCGAGGGTGAGGCCCACCCGCCAGACGTTCGCGGGCACCAGGACCGTCCGGACCGTCGGGATGTGTCCCGGCACGCCCGGCGTCGGACCTGCGCCCAGTTCAGTCGTCACTCCGCCGCACCTCCTCGGCCCAGCTGCGGCCTCTTCCCCGGTCGGGGCGCCGGTGGTTCGGCCACTGCCCGAGTGTGTCAGGAGTGGCACATGTGTGTGGCGTCGGCAGGGAGAAAGTCGCCGATTCCCCCTTCACGAGGGCTGCTGCGGAGGTCGCGACGGGCGTCGCGCTGGGGGCTGCCGGGTCGGGGCCAGGCGCTCAGGCGACCAGCGGGGTGCGGCGCCGGACGGAGCGCCGCCGCGCGGCGCGGCCCGCGGTGGCGCTCTCCCACGCCCGTGCCAGCCGGTCGACGGCGTCGACGAGGACCTCGGGCGGGTGCGTGAACGGCAGCCGGAGCCACCGCTCGAGCCCGCCCTCGACCGCGAACTGCGGGCCCGACGCCAGCACCAGCCCCTCGGCCTCGGCGGCCACCGTGACGGCGGTGGAGAGCGCCTGCGGCAGCTGGCACCACAGGCTGAGGCCGCCGCGGGGCACCGCCACGTGCCACTCCGGCAGCCGGGCCGACAGGGCGCCCACGAGCGCGTCGCGTGAGGCGACCAGTGACGCGCGGCGCTCGGCGACCAGGGCCTCGCGCCCGGCCAGGAGCCGGAGCAGCGCCAGCTGCTCGACCACGGGCGCACCGAGGTCGAGCATGAGCCGCTGCTGCAGCAGGGCCGGCATCAGCCCGGCCGGAGCCCGCACCCAGCCGATCCGCAGTCCGCCCCAGAACGTCTTGCTCGCGCTGCCGACGGTGACCGACCGCGGCAGGTGCGCCGCGAACGGCTCCGGCATCGGCCCGGTCGTGTCGAGCGCCAGCTCGGCCAGCGTCTCGTCGATGACCGGGACGGTGCGCGCGCGCCCCAGCACCCCGGCGATGGTCTCGCGCTGCGCGCTCGGCATCAGGGCGCCCGTCGGGTTGTGGAAGTCCGGGATCAGCAGGGCCGCCCGCGGGGTCGTCTGCCGCACTGCGGCCGCCAGTGCCTCGTCGTCCCAGCCGGCGGGGTCGAGCGGGAGGGAGACCGGGCGAGCGCCCGTCTGGCGCAGCGTCGCGATCGCGTTGGGGTACGTCGGGCTCTCCATCAGCACGCGGTCACCGGGGCCCAGCAGCGCGCGTCCCGCCAGCGCGATCGCGGCCAGTGCGCCAGAGGTGACCATCACCTCGTCAGCGGTGGTGGCCAGGCCGCGGTCCCGGTAGCGGGCGGCGATGGCCTCGCGCAGGTCCGGCAGGCCCAGCGGGTGGTAGCCGGCGCCGGCGGTGTAGCAGGGCAGCTCCTCCACGGCCTCCCGGTAGGCGGCGGCCAGCCCGGCGGGGGCCGGCATGGCGGCACAGGTCAGGTCGATGCTGCCGGCGGTGTCCAGACCCGGGTTGAGCCCGGCGGCGACCTCGCGGCGCTGCCGGTACGGCAGGGCGGCCTCGCTGCCCGAGCCGCGGCGGGACGAGAGGTAGCCGCGGTCCCGCAGCACGGCATACGCGCGGGTCACGGTGGTGCGGCTGACGTCGAGGGTGCCGGTGAGCTCGCGCTCGCTCGGCAGACGCGTGCCCGGCGGGATGCGGCCGTCGGCGATGAGCAGGCGCAGGCCGTCGGCCAGCCCGAGGTAGGCCGGTGACCTCTCGGTGGCCGGGCCGAGCAGCGCCGCGAGCCGGGACGCGGAGACGGAGCGGGTGGGCACGTGGCCACTGTCGCACAAGTGGCTATGGATGAGAAGGCCACTTCTCCCCGACCATCGAGGCATGTCCTCGTCCCGTTCCCTGGCCCCGCTCACTCCCCGGCAGCAGCTGCGAGCCGGCCGGCTGCCGCGCCGGCTCGTCCAGCTCCACGCCGGGCTCACCCTCTACGGCGTGTCGATGGCCATGATGATCCGTGCCGAGCTGGGCCTGGACCCGTGGGACGTCTTCCACTACGGCGTGGCCCGCCACGTCGACGCCAGCTTCGGGACCATCGTGATCGCCGTCGGCGCCCTGGTGCTGCTGCTGTGGATCCCCCTGCGGCAGTGGCCCGGCCTGGGCACGGTGGCGAACGTCGTCGTCATCGGGCTCGCCACCGACGCCGCCCTCGCCGTGCTGACCACGCCCGACGCGCTCTGGGCCCGGGCGCTGCTGCTCGGCGGCGGCATCGCGGTCAACGGCCTGGCCGGCGCGATGTACATCGGCAGCCAGTTCGGCGCCGGCCCCCGCGACGGCCTCATGACGGGCCTGGTCCGCAGGACCGGCCTGAGCGTGCGGCTGGTGCGCACCAGCCTCGAGCTCGCGGTCCTGGCCGTCGGCTGGCTGCTCGGCGGCGTCGTCGGCGTCGGCACCGTGCTGTATGCCGTGCTCATCGGCCCGATCGTGCACGCCCTGCTGCCGCGGCTCACCGTGGACCTCACGCAGCCGAAGGCCGCGCCACACCACGCTGCCGCCGGTGGGGTGCTGCCCACGGCGAGCGCCGCGCCGGACGCCCTGTCCGCCGCCACCCCGTGACCCCGCCGCCACCACCGCGTCGGCGCCCGCCGCCGCTCAGGCGCCGAGGCGGTCGGTGGCGCCGTAGACCTCGTACACGCGGACCTGCCACTCCCGGTCCACCAGGAACTCGTCGTCCCGGTCGTAGAACACGGCGTCGCGCCGGTCGTTGCCCGCAAAGGTCTCCATCGCCGTCACGTCGCGCCACAGGCTGAGCATCGTGAACTCGGTCCAGGGCCTGTCCTCCAGCTCCCGGCGCATCATGAGGACGCCGAGGTTCCCCTCGACGTCGGAGTAGCCCGACAGCGCCACCTCGTGCATGTAGTCCTCGTACTCGGCGGCTCGGGCGTTCTCGGTCCATCCGGTCCAGGTGCGCGCGATCATGCGTCGATCGTCGGCCCGCCGCAGCCGTGCGGCAAGGTTCGTCAGTGACCGGCCAGGCCGTTCTTCAGCCACGCGATGGCGAGGGCAACCGCCAGCACCGACAGCGCGTACGCCGCGGCCCGGCTCCGGCTCGCGCCGCCGCCCCGGGCCACGGCGAAGCCGACCAGCGCGATGAAGGCGGCCAGCACGAGCTGCACGAGGTCGAGCTCGGAGGACTCCGGGAAGAGGACCACGGGGACGGAGGCCAACAGCGCCACCGCCATCGCCCCCGCCAGCTGGGCACCAGCAGACTCGACGTCGTGCGCCCGCACCCTTCCGGCACCCACCAGCCGGGCCGAGACCCTGAAGGCGAACCAGTGCGCCAGGGCGAGCCCCACCGTGACGCCCCAGATGACGCCGAAGGCGGGGGCGTGCCCGGCGCCCGGGTCCGGCAGGGCGATGAGCGCCGCGAGCAGACAGATCGCCACGTAGAGAGCCATCGTGTACGCCTCCTTGCGGAGCTCGACAGCCTCGTCACGATGGGCCGGCGCCGCGGCGGCTGGTCCGTCCGTCATGGCGGCATGATGGCATCGCGCAGCAACGCCGGAGGGACCCTGGCTCGACAGTCGGCGGGCACGGCCGTTGAGGTCAGGCGAGCGCCTTTGCCTTGAGCGAGTCGAACTCGGCCTGCGTGATGGCCCCCGAGTCGAGCAGTGACTTGGCGCTCGCGATCTGGTCCGCCGGGCTCGTCGCCGCCGAGGAGGTGGCAGCCACCTGCTTGATGTACTGCTCCTGCTGGGCCTGCACCTGGGCCATGTCCGCCATCTGCCGCTCGGTCATGCTCCGGCCCCGGGCGATGATGTAGATCAGGGCGCCCAGCCAGGGCACGAAGATCAGCAGGACCGCCCAGGCGGCCTTGCCCCAGCCGCTGAGCGAGCGGTCGCGGAACAGGTCGACGACGCAGCGGAACCAGACGATGAGCGCGGCGATCCAGATGAAGAACCAGAAGCTCCACAGCAGGACGTCCCAGAAGTCGGTCGTGATGTTGTCCATGGCGACTGCCTCTCGTGGTCGCACGGGACGCCGCTGTATCGGCGCCACTCCGCCAGCCTTCCAGAGGGTGCACGCGACCTCATCCTCCCTGTCGGAGGAGAAACGCTCCCGCAGCGGACGAGGCGCGCAGACCGGCTCATCCCGAAGGTCGTGGTGTGCCGGGTCGGACACAGACCCTCGCCGAGGCCCTTCGGGCCCAGCCTGGCCCAGTGGCGGAGAAAGGGCCTCTGGCCGGCGTTTCCGCTGGCCAGAGGCCCTTCCTTGCACGCGTGGTGGCAGGTGAAGGATTCGAACCTTCGAAGCTTTCGCGACGGATTTACAGTCCGCTCCCATTGGCCGCTCGGGCAACCTGCCGTGTGCGCATGGAAGGATAGCAAGCAAGCCCGCGAATGCGAATTCGCTCTTCAGCCGTGCCCGGAAAGGACTTCGAGATGGCAGACAGCTCGTTCGACATCGTCAGCAAGGTGGACAGGCAGGAGGTCGACAACGCCCTCAACCAGGCCGCCAAGGAGGTCGCCCAGCGCTACGACTTCAAGGGTGTTGGCGCCTCGATCGACTGGAGCGGAGACAACGTCCTCATCAAGGCCAACACCGCCGAGCGGGTCCTGGCGGTCGTCGACGTCTTCGAGACCAAGCTCGTCCGCCGCGGTGTCTCGTTGAAGTCGATCGACTTCGGCGACAAGGAGCCCAAGCCCTCCGGCAAGGAGTACCGCCTCGAAGGCCCGCTCAAGGAGGGCATCTCGCAGGAGAATGCCAAGAAGATCTCCAAGATCATCCGCGACGAGGGCCCGAAGACGGTCAAGGCCACGATCCAGGGTGACGAGCTGCGCGTGGTGAGCAAGTCACGCGACGACCTCCAGGCGGTGCAGGCCCTGCTCAAGGGCAAGGACCTCGACGTCGCGCTGCAGTTCACCAACTACCGCTGACAGGCGCGCCTGCCGGTGTGCCGCCCTCGCACCACTGGCGGTGCGGGTGCAGTGCCCCACCCCGCGGCATACGGTGGGCGCGCACGTGACCCGACGAGCACGGAGGTTCCGAGATGACCGAGCAGCCCAAGGACGACGAGGTCCCCGGTGGCACCCTCCAGGGCAACGAGGAGGGCGCCTCCAGCGACGGCGACAGCGGCCCCTCGGGCGCCGCGGCCTCGAGCCCCGACACGGACGACGCGCGCGGGGACGACCGCGGGGACGACTAGGACGGCTCGCATCTGGCGCTAGTGGCTGCTTCTGGCGTTGACTTGGAGTAGGCCCGCGACGCCGGCGCGTGGTGCGTCCGGACCCCACCGGAGGAGGCACGCCATGGCTGCACACCACAAGGAACGGATGAGCGAGCACGTCCCGGGATGGAACCTGTCGGGCAACGAGCCCGGGGCCTCCTGCGACGGCGACTCGGGGCCGCAGGGGGCCCACCTGAACCCCAAGCCGGGCAACCACCCAGAGATGGCGCCGCACCCGGCGAAGACCCCACCCCGGCCGGGCGGCTGACCGGGCCGGTCAGGGCACGGCGGCTCCCGCCGCCGTCGCGTCGACGCGGGCGAGGAAGGCCAGCACGCGCTCCCACAGCAACGTGGCCTCCTCGGGCTGGAACTCGTCTGCCTTGCTGGCGTCGGTGAACACGTGGCCCGAGCCGGGGTAGTCGAACACCTCGCACCCACCCCCGGCCTCGCGCACCGTGGCAGCCACCGACTGCACCCACTCCTCGTTGCGGAACGGGTCATCGAGCGCGTAGTGGATCTGGGCGGGGACGCCGGCCGGCCACTGCGCACCGAGCACCTGCAGGGGCAGGGCGCCGGAGAGCATCAGCACGCCGGCGACCTCACCCGGCCGTGCGGTCGCGACGAACTCGGCCATCCCCCCGCCGTTGGAGAAGCCTGCGGTCACGAAGGGCGCGCGCAGCCCTGCGGTCGCGTCGAGCGCGAGCTGCATGAGGGCCGGGAACCCGATCGACTCGGCGTGGGCCGACGCCGACTCGTAGTCGTCGAAGGTGCGCCCGCCGTACTGGTCGACGACGAGCACCTCGTGGCCGTGGTCGCGCAGCAGCGCGGCGGCGTCGTGGACCCCCTCCCGGGGACCGAGGACGGAGTGGAACAGCGCGATCGTTGCCATGGACCCAGGCTAGGGCCCGGCACCGACAGGTCGGCGCGACACCTGGGCCGGGGTCAGGCGGCCGTCACGTCGAACCGCTGCCGCGAGCGCAGCGCCTCACGCAGCTCCGAGTCGGCGTCGACGATCGAGCGGCGCACGGCCGGGGTGAGGACGCCGTCGGCCGCGAGGGCCGCGGCGCTGGCGTCGGCGGTGGCCCGCTCCACGACCCGCGCGGGGAACGCGAGGGTGGCCACCCGCCCGAGAGCGTCCGCCCCGACCCAGGCCGACAGCGGCGGCACCTCGGCGAAGTAGCGCGGGACGAAGCCGCGGAGCACGTCGAGGTCGTCCTCGGACCAGAACCCGCCGGCCAGGGCGTTGAGCTCGTAGTTGGAGCGCTCGCGGTTGGTCGTGAGCTCGTGCCAGGCCCACTCCTTGGCCTCCGCGCCGGGCAACGCGGCCCTCGCGCCCAGTGCGCCGAGGCGCCCCGCCAGCGTGTCGTCGTCCCGGCGGACCGCCTCGATGTCCTCGGCGTCGACCAGTCCACGACCGGCGAGGTTGCGCACCACCAGCCACCGGAAGTCGGAGTCGCCCTCCAGCCCGGCGGGCAGGTGCTGCCGTCCCGCCCAGTCGCGCAGCAGGCCCTCGTCGGCGGAGCTGCGCGCCAGGAACCGCGCCGCGAGGAGGGCTGTCGTCGACCCCGGCACGCTGCGGGAGAGAAGCTCCTGGGCGGCCTTCGCCACCACCGCCTTTGCGCCGTCCTGCTCGTCCGGCGGCAGGAACGTCTGGATCACCCGCCCGAGCACTGCGGTGGCGACCCGGTTGAGCACCGACTCGTTGTCCTCGGCCGGCCACGCGGCGCCGAACGTCTCCACCACCAGCCGGGGGTCGACCGTGGCGAGGCAGACCCCGTCGACCAGGGCCGCCCACAGCACGGCGCGGGCCTGCGGGTCAGGGATGTCGGCGAGGCCCCGCGGGACGGCGGCGAGGGTGTCGCTGTCGAGGGCCACGGTCGCCCACGTGAGGTCCGAGGCGTTGGGCACCACGATGTGGGCCGGTGGCGCTGCCTTGAGCTCGGCACAGTCCGTCGTGTCGCCGAGTGCCGTCACCGGGACGCGGAAGACCTCCCGCCGGCCGGTGAACCCGGCGACGTCGAGGGTGTGCGGCCGGTCAGCCGGGTGGGCTGCCGGGGCCCTGCGGGTGACGACGCCACTCTCCTGGTCGGCGGCGATGACGTCGAGACCGGCGGTCAGCAGCCAGGCCCGGCTCCACCCCCCGAGGTCCAGGCCGGACGCGCGCTCCATGAACCCCAGGAAGTCAGCGAGGGTGCCGTTGCCGAAGGCGTGCTCGCGCAGGTACGCGCTCACCCCCTCGATGAAGGCGTCGTCGCCGATGTGGGCGATCAGCTGCCGCAGCGTCGCCGCGCCCTTGGCGTACGAGATCCCGTCGAAGTCCTGCAGCGCTGCCTGGGTGTCGAGTGCCGCCCCACCGGCGACCGGGTGCGTCGAGGGGGTGCGCTCGGCGGCATACCCCCACATCTTCCGCGCCACGGTCGAGTCGACCCAGCCCTCGGTGAACTCGGTGGCCGCCACGCAGGTGCGGTGCGCCATGTACTCGGCGAAGGACTCGTTGAGCCAGAGGTCGTCCCACCACCGCATGGTCACCAGGTCGCCGAACCACATGTGCGCCATCTCGTGGGCGATCGTGTTGGAACGGGTGAGCACCTCGTCGCGCGCGGCCGCACCCCGGAACACCATGGTGTCGCGGAACGTGACGCAGCCCGGGTTCTCCATCGCCCCGGCGTTGAACTCCGGGACGAACACCTGGTGGTACTCCCCGAACGGGTACCGGACGCCGAAGAGACCGTGGTAGTGGTCGAAGCAGGCCCGGGTGACCTCGAGCATCTGCGGCGCCTGCCGCTCCAGCGGCTCCCGCAGCGAGGCCCGGGCGTGCAGGCCCAGGGGGATGCCGTCGTGCTCGGTCCGCACGGACGCGTAGGGCCCGGCGCAGACCGTCACGAAGTACGTGGCCAGCGGCTGGGTCCGGGCGAGCTCCCACCGCCCGGGGCGCACCTGCGTGGCGCCACCGTTGCCGAGGACCTGCCAGCCCTCGGGGGCGGTGACGGACACGGCATACGGCGCCTTGAGGTCGGGCTGGTCGAAGCACGCGAACACGGTCGGGGCGGCGTCGAGGAAGAGGTGGCCGTAGACGTAGTGCTCGCCGTCGGCGGGGTCGACCGCCCGGTGCAGCCCCTGGCCGTCGCGGCTGTAGCGCATCGTCGTCGCGGCGACGACCGTGTTGTCCGCTGCCAGGCCGGCCAGCTCGACCCGGCCGTCGACGAGCTCCTCGGGGCCGATCGGCTCGCCGTTCAGGGTGAGCGAGGCCAGCTCGTGGGGCCGGAGGTCGAGGAAGGTGGCAGCGCCGGGCTCGCGGCACGTGAAGCGGATCGTCGTGGTCGAGCCGAAGGTGTCGGGGCCCTGGTCGAGGTCGAGGTCGACCTCCATGGAGGTGACGTCGATCAGCGTCGCGCGCCGGGTGGCCTCTGACCTGGTGAGGGAAGGCATGAGGTCGATTCTGTCAGCCCGCAACGACCGGAGCCCCCGACCACGTGGGTCGGGGGCTCCGGTGTCGCTGTCATGCAGCGGAGCGAGAAGCTCAGATGGCGGTGACGTTCTCCGCCTGCGGGCCCTTCGGGCCCTGGGTCACGTCGAACTCGACGCGCTGCGCCTCGTCGAGCGAGCGGTAGCCGCTCGTGGCGATCGCGCTGTAGTGCACGAAGACGTCGGGACCGCCGCCGTCCTGGGCGATGAAGCCGAAGCCCTTCTCAGCGTTGAACCACTTCACTGTTCCCTGTGCCATGGGATTCCTTCTT
>NZ_DATBMI010000096.1:0-23872 GCF_036554925.1 Pedococcus sp. | reverse complement strand
CACGCTCGTGCGCAACGACGACTACTGGGGCGAGAAGGCCAAGACCCCGAAGATCATCTTCAAGATCATCCCCGACGAGAGCACCCGTCGCCAGGAGCTCAAGGCCGGCAGCATCGACGCCTACGACCTGCCGAACCCGGTGGACTGGAAGGGCCTCGAGAGCGACGGCAACAAGGTCGAGGTGCGTCCCGCGTTCAACATCCTCTACATGGGCCTGAACCCGGAGAAGAACCCGAAGCTCAAGGACATCAAGGTCCGCCAGGCCCTCTACCACGCCCTCAACCGGGACCAGCTGGTCAAGACCCAGCTGCCCGAGGGCGCCACGGTGGCCACCCAGTTCATGCCTGAGGCGGTCAAGGGCTACAACAAGGACCTGCAGCCCTACGCCTACGACCCCGAGAAGGCCAAGAGCCTGCTCAAGGAGGCGGGCGCCGAGGGGCTGAGCCTGACCTTCGCGTACCCGTCCGAGGTATCGCGCCCGTACATGCCGAACCCGCAGAAGATCCACGACGCGCTGCGCACGGACCTCGAGAAGGTCGGCATCAAGGTCAACGTCGTCACCAAGCCGTGGAACGGCGGCTACCTCGACGGTGTCGACAACGGCCAGTTCGACGCCTGGCTGCTCGGCTGGACCGGTGACTACGACTCGGCCGACAACTTCATCGGGACGTTCTTCGGCAACTACGCCACGAACGACTTCCACACCAAGGCGACGTCCTACGGCAAGCAGCTCGCGGAGGACCTGGCCAAGGCCGACGGCATCGTCGACGAGGCCGAGCGCACCGCGGCCTACGAGAAGGTCAACCAGCAGATCATGGAGGAGTACCTCCCCGGTCTGGCGATCAGCCACTCGCCGCCGGCGCTCGTCACCGGCCCGAAGGTCGAGGGCGTCGTCCCGTCGCCGCTCACGGCGGAGGAGTTCTCCGGCGTGACCGTCGGCAAGTAAGGTGACCGCCGTTCTCTAGACGGCTTGCACCATCCAGGCAGTACCCGGTGGCCGTCCCAGCACATACGCTGGGGCGGCCACCGTCACGAAGAAGTGAGGAGACCACCGCGTGCTGAGGTTCATTGTGCGGCGACTGATCCAGATGGTGGGGGTGGTCATCGTCCTGTCGCTGCTGCTGTTCATCTGGTTGAGGTCCCTGCCGGGGGGCACGGTCTCGGCCATGCTGGGTGACCGCGCGACCCCGGAGTCGACGGCCCGGCTGACCAAGGAGCTCGGGCTCGACCAGCCCATCTGGGTGCAGTACGGCCGCTTCGTCCAGCGGGTCCTCTCCGGCGACTTCGGCGTCTCCACGGGCGTCCTGCCCGGCCGTGACGCCCTCGACATCTTCCTGACCCGGATGCCGGCCACCATCGAGCTGGCCATCATCGCGATGATCATCGCGATCGCCGCGGGCATCCCGCTCGGTTACGTCGCCGCCCGGCGCCGCGGCTCGGCCCTCGACAACACCTCCATCGTGGGGTCGCTCGTCGGCGTCGCGGTGCCGGTCTTCTTCCTGGCGTTCGTCCTCAAGTTCATCTTCGCCGAGGAGCTCGGGGTGCTGCCCGTGTCGGGCCGCCAGAGCACCGGCATCGACGCGACCCGGGTCACCGGGTTCTTCGTGCTCGACGGCGTGCTCACCCGCGAGTGGGACGCGGCCTGGGACTCGTTCAAGCACCTGATCCTGCCCGCACTGGCCCTGTCGAGCATCCCGTTCGCGGTGATCTTCCGCATCACGCGCGCCTCGGTGCTCGAGGTGATGGATGAGGACTACGTGCGCACCGCCGAGTCAAAGGGCCTGGCCAACCGCACCATCCGTGGCCGCCACATCCTGCGCAACGCGCTGCTGCCCGTCATCACGACCATCGGCCTGCAGACCGGTGGCCTGCTGGTCGGCGCCGTGCTCACCGAACGGGTCTTCTCGTGGGGCGGCATCGGCGACGCCCTCGCGAACGCGTTCACGCTGCGCGACTACGCCGTGCTCCAGATCCTCATCCTGGCGGCGGCCGTCACCTTCGTGGTGATCAACCTGATCGTCGACGTCGCCTACGCCGTCATCGACCCCCGCGTCCGGACGAGGTGAGCCCCGTGACCAACAACCCCCTGAAGAGCCAGGCCGACCGGCGCAAGGAGCGGATCGACAGCCTCGCCGCCACCGCCGGCGGCGGCACCGTGACCGGTGCCGGCGAGATCGAGGAGGCGCCCGGCGTCTCTCTCATCGCGAGCGCCTGGCGCCGGCTGCGGCGCAACCCGGTGTTCCTCATCGGCGCCGCCATCACCCTCGCGTTCGTGGTGCTGGCGATCATCGCTCCCCTGGTCGCACCGCACGACCCCACCGAGGGCCTGCTCCTCGACAAGGTGCGCCAGCAGTCCAACCCCATCCCCGGCCCCGAGCCCGGCTTCCCCCTCGGCGCGGACAACCGCGGTCGCGACCTGCTCTCCCGCCTCATCGTCGGCGCCCAGCAGACCCTGATCGTGGGTGTCGTCGCCACCGTCATCGGCCTGGCCGGAGGACTGGTGCTCGGCACCCTTGCCGGTGCCTTCGGCGGCTGGGTCGACTCCTTCGTCATGCGCGTCGTCGACGTGATGCTCTCCATCCCGTCGCTGCTGCTGGCCATGTCGATCGCCGCGGTGGCCGCTCGGCCGAGCATGTGGACGGTCATCATCGCCATCGCGATCGTGCAGATCCCGATCTTCGCGCGGCTGCTGCGCGGCTCCATGCTGGCGGTGCGCCACAGCGACCACGTGCTGGCCGCCCGCGCCCTGGGCGTGAAGCAGTCGGCGATCGTCTTCCGCCACATCATTCCGAACTCGCTGGCACCGGTGATCGTCCAGTCGACCATCGTGCTGGCCACGTCGATCATCGACGCCGCCGCGCTGTCGTTCCTGGGCCTCGGCAACCCCGACGACCGCAGGCCGGAGTGGGGCCAGATGCTGGGCCAGTCGCAGGAGTTCCTGGGCGACTACCCGCACCTGGCGTTCTACCCGGCCGCGTGCATCATCATCGTCGCCCTGGGCTTCACCCTGATGGGCGAGTCCCTGCGTGAGGCCCTCGACCCGAAGACCCGGAGGTAAGGGCATGACCGAGACCATCGAGAACGTCCAGACCCAGACCAACCGGAACGAGCCGCTGCTCAGCGTCCGCGACCTGCGAGTCACCTTCCAGCGCCAGGGCGAGAAGCCCTTCGTGGCGGTCGACGGCGTCAGCTTCGACGTCCGGCCGGGCGAGACCGTCGGCCTCGTGGGCGAGTCGGGCTGCGGCAAGTCCGTGACCTCGCTCGCCATCATGGGCCTGCTGCCCAAGCGGGCCGTGACGGTCGAGGGCGAGGTCGACTTCCAGGGCACCGACCTGCTCCGGCAGTCCGACGAGCAGATGCGGGACCGTCGTGGCCGCGACCTGGGCATGATCTTCCAGGACCCGCTGTCGTCCCTGAACCCCGTCGTGCCCATCGGCGTGCAGGTGACCGAGGTGCTCGAGCGCCACCGCGGGATGTCCCGCAAGGCCGCGACCCCCGTGGCCCGCGAGATGCTTGACAAGGTCGGCATCCCCGACCCCGACCGGCGCCTCAAGGACTACCCGCACCAGCTCTCCGGTGGCATGCGCCAGCGCGCCCTCATCGCGATGGCCCTGGCCTGCCAGCCGCGCGTGCTCATCGCCGACGAGCCGACCACGGCCCTCGACGTGACGATCCAGGCCCAGATCCTGGCCCTGCTCAAGGAGCTGGTGGAGGACACCGGCACCGCGCTGGTCATGATCACCCACGACCTCGGCGTCGTGGCCGGCCTGTGCGACCGCGTCAACGTCCTCTACGGCGGCAAGATCGTCGAGCGCGGTGACCGGCACCCGCTGTTCGCCCACCCGCGCCACCCCTACACCGTCGGCCTGCTCGCGTCGATCCCCCGGCTCGACGGGGCGCGGGGCGAGAAGCTGACGCCCATCCCCGGGTCGGTGTCGGACAACCTGCCCTGGGAGCACGCCTGCGCCTTCGCGCCGCGCTGCCCCAACGCGCTCGAGAAGTGCCGTGAGGTCCGGCCCGAGCTGCTCGACGACGGCGGCGGCCGCTGGCTGCGCTGCCACAACCCCGTGGAGAACCCCCTGGAGGTGACCCGATGACCGTCAGCGAGACGACGGCCACGACCGAGAAGGGAGGGGCCGATGACGTCCTCGTCGACGTCAAGGGCGTCAAGGTGCACTTCCCCATCAAGAAGGGGGTCATCTTCGACAAGGTCGTCGGCTTCGTCTACGCCGTCGACGGGGTGGACCTTCAGATCCGGCGCGGCGAGACGTACGGCCTCGTGGGCGAGTCGGGCTGCGGCAAGTCCACCCTGGGCAGGGCCATCCTCAACCTGGAGACCCCGACCGAGGGCTCGGTCGTCTTCGACGGCGAGGACATCGCCTCCCTCAGCGGGGAGGCGCTGCGCCACAAGCGCCAGGACATCCAGATGGTCTTCCAGGACCCGATGGGCAGCCTCGACCCGCGGCAGTCGGTCGAGTCGCTGCTGATCGAGGGCATGAAGGCCCACGGGCTCGCCAAGGACGAGAAGAGCGCCGCCAAGCGGCTGCGCGAGCTCCTCGCGGCGGTCGGCCTGCCGCCGGCGGCGCTGAAGAAGTACCCGCACGAGTTCTCCGGCGGTCAGCGGCAGCGCATCGGCATCGCCCGCGCCCTGTCGGTGAACCCGAAGCTCATCGTCGCCGACGAGCCGGTCAGCGCCCTCGACGTCTCCGTGCAGGCGCAGGTCATCAACCTCCTCCAGGAGCTGCAGGACGAGTTCGGCCTGACCTACCTCGTCGTGGCCCACGACCTCGCCGTCGTCCGCCACATCAGCGACCGCATCGGAGTGATGTACCTCGGTGCGCTGGTCGAGGAGGCCGCGGCCGACGACCTGTACGCCCAGCCGCTGCACCCGTACACGCGGGCGCTGATGTCAGCCGTCCCCGTCCCGGACCCGGTCGTCGAGGACCGTCGCGAGCGCATCCTGCTCAAGGGCGACCTGCCTTCGCCCGCCAACCCGCCCCGGGGCTGCCGGTTCCACACCCGCTGCCCGTGGCGGCAGGAGACCCGGTGCGACACCGAGCGCCCCCAGCTGCGGGTCGTGCAGGTCGACGGCGTGCCGTCGTCGCACCGCGTCGCGTGCCACTGGGCCGAGCAGATCGAGTCCGGCGAGATCCAGCCGCACGAGGTGGAGGTCACGCTCACCGAGCAGGCCGCCGCGGCCGGCGAGGACGACTTCGTGGGGCCCGCCTCGGTGACCGAGGCGCTCTAGCTCCACCAGCAGGACACCGTATGCCGCGGGCGCCGTTGCGCCCGCGGCATACGTGCGTCTGTGCGCGACTCGGGCCTGCGGCGGAACACGCCGTCGGCCCGACGCGCGTTCCCGGTGCGCGGGTCAGACCGCGACGTGGACGGCATCCCGGCGGGCCAGCACCTCGCCGGCGAGGGCCTGGACCCGTGCCAGCCCGTCGAGGCGGACACCTTGGGGCGGCGCGCCGCTGGCACGGCCGGTGGCCCCGCAGACCCAGGACGCCACCGCCGCGGGACTGAGCTCGTCTGGGTGCAGCATGGTCACCAGTCCCTGCTCGTCGAGCCGCGAGGCCCGTACGAGCTGGTCGCGCCGGGGCCTGGTGCGGGGCACCATCAGGACGGGGCGACCTCGGGCCAGCACCTCGCAGACCGTGTTGTAGCCGGCCATCGAGACCACGGCAGTGGCGCGGTCCAGGAGCGCGGACACGTCGGGCACGAAGTCGTGAACGCGCGCCGACCGCAGCCCCTTCGCCAACGCGTGCAGCTCCGCCCGGTCGTCCGGAGGCATCTGCGGGCCGAGCACGACCTCGGTGGGCAGGCCGTGGAGCGGCGCCGAGGTGAGGAGGGCGCGGGCCAGCTCCGCGCCGTCGGCACCGCCCCCGACCAGGCCCAGGACGGTTCGGCCGGAGCCGGCCGGAGCACGCCCGGCATCGCGCCCTGGGACGAGGTAGCCCGTGAAGTGCACGGCACGTCGGAGCCGCGCCGGCAGGTCGATGTCGGCGGTGACGTCGTAGACACGGCGGTCCCCATAGACCCAGACGGCGTCGTACCACGCGTCGAGTGCCTCCTCGGCCCGGTGGGCGGACCACTCGTGCGACGCCACCGTCGGGTGGTCCAGCACGTCGCGCAGGCCGAGGACGATGGTGCTGCGGCCAGCCAGGGCGCGCAGGGACGCTTCCAGCTCGCCGCAGGCGCCCCGCGGGTGCCGGTCGACAACGAGCAGGTCCGGCGCGAAGGACGTCAGCGCGGCGGCAGCCACCGCCGCGCGGAGGGCGCGCCGCTCCGGCGCCGCCACACCGAGAAGGTCGAGCGCGGCATACCGCTCGCGCCCCGGCCTCACCAGCCCTGGCAGGCCCAGCACGTCGCAGCCGGGCGGCCGGCGGAGCATCGCTGCCTCCCGCGCACCGCTCAGCACGAGGATCTCCGGTCTCGGCACGCGCTCGCCGAGCGCACGGGCCAAGGCCAGGGACCGTGCGACGTGGCCCAGTCCCAAGGCGTCATGGGAGTACAGGGCGATCCGCGTCACATGGTCAGGATCGAAGCCGGCGTCCTAAGGTCGCGCTAACGCAGGGTAAAGAGCCGGTCAGCCTTCATCGGGGTCGTGCACCTCATGGGTGTCGTGGTCGTCGGCCTCCTCGGCGTCGATGGCGAAGACCGGCAACTCGCCCATGCACCAGGCTTCCACGGCGATCGTCTCCTGGCCCGCACCCGTTCGGACGAAGAACACCTCCCCCGGCTCGGCCTCGTCCTCCCCCGGCTCCCGGAGGTCGGCCACGGTCCACCCCGGGTTCGGCGACGCGCTCACCTTGATGGTTCCGTCGGAGCAGGTGCCGCCGACATAGCCTCCGGCGGTCGAGAGCCCGTGCAAGGACGCCGATGGGCTCGGCCTGGGCGCGTCGGGCGACCCACGCGCGGAACCGCCCGGTGCGCTCATCGACGGCTGCGGGGAGGGCACGCTCGTGGTGGCGCCCGGTTGGGGTGTGGTCCCTTCCCGAGATGAGGCCACGAGCACGCCTGCCGGGTGCGGTCCCGCGGCCGCGGACCGTGGGTACTCGACGAGCCCCGCCGCGGCGAACCCCACACCGACGGCACTGGCGGTGCAGGCCAGCCAGACCGCGGTGAGCCCCGACGCCCGCCCCATGCCGTCCAGTGTCCCGTGCTCGCGAGGCGGGTTCCTCGCGCAGAAGGATGCGGAATCCGCCCCCAGAACTACGTCGAAATGCCGTGCCCGGCCCGCCGGCCATGGCGTTACCGTGCGTCATGGCGTCGTTGCTGCTGGTCGAGGACGACACCAGCATCCGCAGTGCGCTGGTGCGTTCCCTGGGCGACCGGGGGCATGAGGTGGCCTGGACGTCGACCGGGCGCGCGGGGCTCCGCCACGTGCTGGACGCGGGCGCCGACCTGGTGGTCCTGGACCTCGGGCTCCCGGACATCGACGGCGCCCAGCTCCTGCGCATGCTGCGTGCGGTGAGCAAGGTCCCAGTCATCGTGGCCACCGCGCGTGATGACGACGACTCGGTGGTCGACCTGCTCGAGCACGGCGCCGACGACTACGTGGTGAAGCCCTACACGGCGGCCAACCTCAACGCCCGGATCCAGGCGGTGCTGCGCCGGTCGGAGCCGGGGCGGAAGGAGCCCTGCCTCGTCGTGGGCGAGCTGGCCATCGACCTCCCGGGCAGGACGGCGCGCCTCGCCGGGCGGCCCCTCGACCTCCGCCCGCGCGAGTTCGAGCTGCTTGCCTTCCTCGCCGGCCGTCCCGGGGTCGTGGTGTCGAGGCGCGAGATCATGGCAGAGGTCTGGCACCTGCCCTATGGCGGCGCCGACAAGACCGTGGACGTCCACGTCTCCTGGCTCCGGCAGAAGCTCGGTGAGAGCGCGACGGCACCGCGCATCATCCACACGGTCCGCAACGTCGGCATCAAGCTGGTCGACCCGGCCACGGGCTGACCGGAGCCCGTCGTGCGACGTCAGATCTGGCTGCTGGTGGCCGCCACCACCTCGCTCGTGATGCTCGCGTTCGTGGTCCCGCTGATGGTGCTGGTGGAGCGGACCGCTGACCGGGAGGCGGTCGCCGACGCCCGGGTCAGGACCCATGCCGTGGTCCCCGTCGTGGCGGCCGGGGACGCCGACGCCGCTGGTGTTGCGGCGCTGGCCGCCACAGGGGGACCGTACTCCGTGGTGGTCCGGCTCCCGGACGGCCGGACCGTGGGCGCTCCGCCGGACCAGTGGAGAGGCGGGACGGCCGACACCGGCATCCGCACGACCACGGTGCGCCGGCTCGGCGACGGAAGCGCCGTCGTCGACCAGCCGGTCTTCCGCGGCGACGGGACCGCGGTGATCAGTGCCCGGGTGTCGGCCGCGGCCCTCAACCAGGGTGTGGTCCGTTCATGGGCCGTCCTTGCCACCCTCGGGCTCGCCCTTGTCGCCCTGTCACTACTCGTCGCCGACCGCCTGGCCAGGTCGATGACGCGGCCGGTGAGCGAGCTGGCGGCCGCCGCCGACAGACTCGGCGGCGGCAACCTCGACACAGAGGTGGTGCCGGGCGGACCGCGGGAGATCCGCGAGGTCGGCGCGGCGATGAACATCATGGCCCAGCGGATCAGGATGCTCGTCGCCAGTGAGCGCCAGGCAGTCGCGGACCTGTCGCACCGGCTGCGCACCCCCGTGACGGCCCTGCGCCTCGACGCCGAGGGACTCAGGGACCCGGTCGAGCGAGCGCGCCTCACCGCGGACGTCGACGAGCTCGTCCTGCAGGTCGACGCGATCATCGAGCACGCGCGGCGTCCCGTCAGCGACCCGACCGGCGCTCCGCCCGTCACCGACCTCGTGGCCGTCGTGGCTGACCGGATGGACTTCTGGCAGGTACTGGCGGAGGAGCAGTCCCGGCTGGCAACCACCAAGCTGCCCGCTTTCCCGTGCCTCGTGGCCGCCCGGGAGGACGACGTCGCAGCAGCCTTGGATGCCCTGCTGGACAACGTCTTCGCGCACACGCCCGAGGGCACCCCCTTCACGGTCACGGTCTCGGCCGACGACCCGGACGGCGCCACGCTGACCGTCCGCGACGAGGGTCCGGGCTTCGCCGACGGCGGGGTCCTCGAGCGCGGCGAGAGTCGCGCCGGGTCGAGCGGCCTCGGGCTGGACATCGCGGCCAGGCTGGCCCGCGGCACCGGCGGCTCGGCAGAGATCGAGGCGGACGGTCCCGGCGCGGTCGTACGCCTCCGACTGGGCGGGCCGGGGCTGCCGGCCGCCGGCGCCGCCCCACCTCTCCAGGAGAGCTGCGCCACCCCGGTGGTCCCGCCACCCGCAGCAGCCCCCGAGCCGGCCGGTTTGTCGCAGACCGAGGAGACGCACGAGGCCCCCGGAGCCCGCGACCTGCCTCGGGTCCGGCTTCCATGACAGGGCCCGCCGCGTTTGCCAGAGTGGAGCCATGTCACGCCTGCTCACAGATGACGAGATCGAGCGCCAGCTCGGCGACCTCCCGGACTGGGACCGCGACGGGGAGGCGATCGTCGCCACGATCGAGGCACCCGACTTCCCCACCGGCATCCGGCTCGTCGACGACGTCGCCAGGGAGGCCGAGGAGATGGGGCACCACCCCGACATCGACATCCGCTGGCGCACTTCCCACTGGCGGCTCTCCACCCACTCCGAGGGCGGCCTGACCCAGCTCGACATCGAGCTGGCCCACCGGATCTCGCAGGCCGCTGCCCGGCTCGGCGCGCACCGCCGTGGCTGACCGGGCTGGCGGACACGAGCACGAGCCACACGACCAGAACCACGCCGCCCGCCTCAACTGGCTTCGCGCGGGGGTGCTCGGCGCCAACGACGGAATCGTCTCGACGGCGGGTCTCGTCATCGGTGTCGCGGCGGCGACGACGGAGCGGTCCGCCATCATCACGGCGGGACTCGCCGGGGTGGCCGCCGGCGCCATGAGCATGGCCGCCGGCGAGTACGTCTCCGTCAGCACGCAGCGCGACACCGAGCGGGCGCTGCTCGCCAAGGAGCGGCGCGAGCTCCGCGAGATGCCGGAGGAGGAGCTCGCCGAGCTGGCGAGCCTGTACCAGGCGCGCGGGCTCAGCCCGGAGCTGGCCCACCAGGTCGCGGTGCAGCTCACCCAGCACGACGCGCTCGCCGCCCATGCCGAGGTCGAGCTGGGGATCGACCCCGAGGAGCTCACCAACCCCTGGCACGCCGCCTGGGCCTCGATGGCCGCCTTCACCGTGGGGGCGCTGCTGCCCCTTGCGGCGATCCTCCTGCCTGCGCCGCCTGGACGGGTTGCCGTGACAGCCGTGGCGGTCGTCGTGGCGCTGGCCCTGACGGGGTGGATCAGCGCGAACCTCGGCGGAGCCCGCCTCCGCCCGGCTGTGCTGCGCAACGTCGCCGGAGGCGTCCTGGCGATGACCGTGACGTACGCGATCGGCTCGGTCGTGGGCCTGAGCGTCTCCTAGCCGCGGCTCACCACCGTACGCTCCGCTGGGTCTGGGTATCCGAACGGATGGTCCGCGGCAACCGCCGGCAACGAGACTGCTCTCATGGAGCACCCCGGCCGCCGGCCTACCCTCGCCGAGATCGTCGCCGCGACGCCTGCCGGACGCGACCGCTTGGTCGACCTCGTCAGGGCCGCCAGCATCGTCGTGGTCGCTCTGGGGCACTGGACCATGGCAGCGCTCGAACCGGCCAGTGGTGCCGACCTGCGCGTGCGCAACATCCTCGAGGTGACGCCGGGGGTGCATCCGCTGACGTGGGTGCTGCAGGTGATGCCACTGTTCTTCTTCGCCGCGGGCTTCACGAACGCGCTGGCACTGCGCCGGGCGGGGACCACCGGCTCCACGGTCCTGGCGGGCCGGGTTGCCCGCGTTCTGACACCCACGGTGGTCTTCGTCGGCGTGTGGCTTGTCCTGGCGTGGCTGCTGGTGATGGCGGGAGCGCCCGCCGCGCTGGTGGACTCCGCGGCTGCGGCGTCCGCGATGCCCCTGTGGTTCCTCGCCGTCTACCTGCTCCTGGCCATGCTCGCGCCGATCCACCACGCAGCCCACCAGCGGGCCCCGTGGCTGATCCTCGGGGCGCTGCCGCTCGTCGCCCTGGGCCTCGACCGCCTGCAGGGCACGGATCTGTCCGCGGTTGGCCTGCTCAGCTACATCGTGGTCTTCGCCTTCTGCCAGGAGCTGGGATTCCTGTACGCCGATGGCCGACTGCGCCGCGTGGCCCGGCGCTGGTGGGCCCTCGTGGCCGCGGCGGCTGTGGGTCTGCTGTGGCTCCTCACAGGCCCCGGGCCCTACCCCGCCAGCATGATCGGCCTGCCCGGTGACGAGATGTCGAACATGTTCCCGCCGAGCGTCTGCGTGACCGTGGTCGCCGTCCTCCAGGTGGCACTCGTCATGGTCGCCCGGCCAGCCCTCCTGCGGTGGCTCGACCGACCCCGCCCGTGGCGGGCCACCGTGGCCGTCAACTCCATGGTCATGACGCTGTTCCTCTGGCACATCACGGGTTTCGTCCTCGCCGTCGGCGCCTCCCACCTCGGCGGGCTGCGGCTGCCGGCCATCGGATCTGGGGCCTGGTGGCTCCAGAAGCCGCTCTGGCTCGTCGCCGCGGCCGTCGTCACCGCCGGCCTGGTGGCGGCATTCCGCTGGGCCGAGAACGCGCGGACGCCGACCCCTCGCCTGGGGGCAGTCGGCTCGGCCAGCGCGGCCACGCTCGCGGTAGCGGGGCTCACGATGTTGGCCTGCGCCGGCTTCGCCGACCCGTTCTCCCGCGGCGGCGTGGCACTGGGCGGTGTCACCTTCTACCCAGCTGTCGGGGCGCTGCTGCTCGTCGCGGCGTGGTTCCTCCTGCGGCGCGAGGGTCGAGGCGCGCAGTCCGAGGCATCGCTGCCGTAGCGGGGGCAGGAACGTTCCGCTACTCGCAGACGCGGCCGTCGCCGTCGCGGTCCCGGTACCAGCCGTACTCGGGGTCCTGACCGGACAGGTAGGGGCCGTAGCCGGCCGCCTTGGCCTTGGTGCAGGTGTCGAAGCGCGGGTCGGTCGCCTCCTGTGCAGGAGTCTGGCCCGGGTGCGGCGCCGGCGTCGTCCGGGGCGAGGGAGTGGGGGGCCCCGCCTCGACCCGGCCACCCCCGAGCGGAACGACCCCCGCACTGGGCAGCCGGTGGGACGGGCACGTCTGGAGCACCCTGGCCATCGCGTCGCGCTCGGCAGCGGTCACCCACAGCCCGTAGCGGCTCTTGACGGCGACCTGCCGCGCCACGTACGCGCAGCGGAAGCCACGCTGCGGAGGCAGCCAGGTCGCGGCGTCGCCGTCGCCCTTGCGCTGGTTGCTCGGGCCGTCGACGGCCAACAGGTTGAGCGGGTCGTTGGCAAACGCCGTGCGACGTGCGAAGGAGAGCTGCTGGGCGCCCTTCTGCCACGCGTCGGAGAGCGCGACGACGTGGTCGATCTGCACTCGGGCCGAGGTGGACGCACCGCGGACGAAGCCGATGGTGGTGCCGGTGTACGGGTCGCGCAGGCTGCCGCGCAGGACGAGGCAGCCCCGCGTCCCCGCCTTCACCACGTATGCCGTGAGGTCGCGTCGCAGGATGTCGTTGCGGGTGTCGCAGCCGTTGCGGTCGACGTCGGCCCAGGCGTGGCCGAAGACCTCCCGCTCGTAGCCGGTCTTGGCCGCCCTCCCCTTCACCCGCAGCGACGCGAGCGCTGCCAGGGCCGTGCCGCGCGCCGCGGCCGGCGGGGTGCTGCGCGCAGCCTGGCGGGGGGCGGCTGCGGGCCGGGGCGCCTGCGGGACGGGCGTTGCCGAGGCAGGGGATGCCGGGGATGCCGGGGATGTCGGGGATGTCGGCGGCGTCACCCGCATGGCCGTCGTGGGGGCTGCTGCGCCGGCGGGGTCCGCAACGGGCTCGCACGCACCGACGGCGAGCAGCGCCGTCAGTGCGAGCGGCACGACGTGCCGGCCACGCGGCATACGAGAGGGACGTGAGCGACGGGGGCTGGGACGGGATGCGGGCATGCTCTCGGATCGTCAGGAGGGGCAGGGCGACTCAGGCTAGGTCCCCGGCCGAGGCTGCGTCCTGACCTTGGGACCCGTGTCGGCCGATCGGAGGAGCGACCGGAACTTCTCGGCGGAGTCGCACGTTCCCTGTGCTCATCCCCCTCCCTAGGAACGGTGACCAGCACCCCCATGTCTGGCTATTGGCTCGACATCGCCCTCGTGGGACTGCTCGTCCTCCTCAACGCCGTGTTCGCCGGCAGCGAGATGGCCCTGGTGTCGCTGAGGGAGGGGCAGCTCCGCCAGCTCGAGCGACGGGGCGGCTCAAGGGCGCTGCGCCTGGTCCGGCTCGCCCGCGACCCCAACCGTTTCCTCGCCACCATCCAGATCGGCATCACCCTCGCCGGGTTCCTCGCCTCCGCGACCGCGGCGGTGTCCCTCGCGGAGCCGCTCGTGCCCAGGCTGTCGGTGCTCGGTTCGGCGGCCGAGCCGGTGGCCGTCGCCGGGGTCACGCTGGTGCTCACCTTCCTCACGCTGGTGTTCGGCGAGCTCGCCCCCAAGCGCCTCGCCATGCAGCGGGCGCTGCCCTGGGCGCTGACGGTCGCCCGACCGCTCGACGTCCTGTCGAGCCTGTCGCGCCCCGCGGTGGCACTGCTGGGCAGCGCCACCAACGCCGTCGTGCGCCTCCTGGGCGGGCGGACCGAGTCGGAGGCCGAGGAGATCTCCCCCGAGGAGCTGCGCGACCTGGTCACGAGCCATCGTGACCTCAACCCGGAGCAGCGCGAGATCATCAGCGGCGCGCTGGAGATCCACGAGCGGATGCTTCGCGAGGTGCTCGTCCCGCGTGGCTCCGTCGTGGCGCTCAGCGCGGACACGACGCTCACGGCGGCTCGCACGGCGATGGCGGCCGCCGGTCACTCCCGGATGCCGGTGACGCGCCGCCACCACCTCGACGACGTCGTCGGCATCGCCCACTGGGGCTCGGTGATCGAGGGCGGAGAAGCCCTCGTGGCCACCGTCGCCGCCCCGGCGATGGTCCTGCCCGACACCGTGCGGGTCTCGGACGCGCTGCGGCAGTTCAAGGCCGAGAGGCAGCAGATGGCTCTCGTCGTCGACGAGCACGGCGCCGTGGACGGCATCGTCACCCTGGAGGACCTCCTCGAGGAGATCGTCGGCGAGATCTGGGACGAGACCGACCGTGACGTCATCGGAGCCGAGCGCGGCGATGACGGGTCGGTCACGCTGCCCGGCACCTTCCCTGTCCACGACCTCGAGGACGTCGGCGTCAGGCTGGAGACGACCGGCGGCGACTACACGACCATCGCCGGCCTCGTGCTGCTGCACCTCGGGCGGATCCCCGAGGCCGCGGGCGACCGTGTGGAGGTGGACGGCTGGGACATCGAGGTGCTCGAGGTCGGCCACCACGCCATCACCAAGGTCTGCCTGCGGCCCCTACCAGGCGAGTCGAACAGCACCGGCGCCCCCTGAGGCGGGTCAAACCCTGCCTACCCGCGCCTATCCGCGGCTGGCTCGGCCGGCGCCGCCACCGATCCCCGAGAACGGCCCGGCGATCCCGAGCATGAAGCCGAAGTCATACCAGTTCCCGTTGTTGTCGACCTCGTAGATGCTCACGTTGTCGTTGAACAGCGAGATGATGAACGTGATCGGGATGATGATCCCGTGCCACAGGCCCAGCCAGAAACCTGCGCCGGAGCTCGTCTCCGAGGTGTTCGTGCCAGCGGCGCACGCGCCCAGGACGAGCACGAGCCCCACCGCGACGGCGGCGGCCACAGCAGTGCGCTTCACGTGACTCCCCTTCCCCGATGGTCAACCGCGGATGTCGCGGCGTGAGAACCCCCAGACCGCAACGGCGGTCAGCACGACGACGGTGGCCACGGCCACGGTGACCGACGGAACCGAGACACCGCTGCGCAAGGGGTCGTGCCCGATGTACTGGTAGAAGGGCGAGAGCTCCCGGACCGGCTCCAGCCACGTCACCATCGGCCCGAGGCCGTGGACCATGTACGCCACGACGGCGACCACCGCGGGAACGCCTCGGCTCAGGCCCGTGCTTCCGGTCGCGGCCCCGATCGCCAGCGCCAGGGCGCCGAAGACCAGGCCGAGCAGCGCGAGGTGCAGCATCGCCGCGGCGACCTTGTCCACGGGGATCACCATGTCGAAGAGCCGCCCCTCCACCACGAGGGCCACTCCGATCGCGGCGGCGATGCCCAGCGTGCCGACCACCGCAGCCGCCGTCTTCTCGAGCAGGACCCGGACGCGGCTGATGGGCACGGCGAGGAGGAGGTCCATCGTGCGCCGTTCCTCCTCGCCGGCGATGGCGCGCGATGCCTGCCCCACGGCGTACAGGATCACGACGATCGGGCCGAGGAAGGACATCAGCTCGATCTGGATGTAGCCCACCGGGGTCGACATGTCCGCGCCGCTCGCCGCGAACAGCGCACGGAACGCCTCCGGGAGCTGGTCGAGGTAGTCATTGAGCGAGGGCTGGTTGCGCACGCTCGGCCAGATCGCGGCATACATCAGCACGATCAGGGCGATCGCGGTGAGCCAGCCGAGCAGGCTCGCCCGCTGGTCGTGGAAGGTCTTGAGGAAGACGCTACGCAGCACCGACGGCCTCCTTCGTGTAGAAGGTCAGGAACGTCTCCTCCAGCTCGGCCTCGGCGCACTCGAAGTCGAGGACGGTGTGCCGGCTCACCTCCTTCAGGAGCGCGTCCAGCGCCGTCTCGGGGGCGCTGCACGCCAGCGTGCGGTCCTCGACGCGCAGGTTGCGCAGGCCCGGGATCCCCGTGTAGTCCGCGGGGTCGACCGCCACGGCGAACGTCGCCCGGACGTGGTGCAGCGAGCGCTCGCGAAGGTCGTCAAGACGGTCCACGGCGATGAGCTCGCCCTCCCGCAGCACTCCCACGCGGTCGGCGGTGCGCTGGACCTCGCTGAGGATGTGGGAGCTCAGCAGAACCGTCCCGCCCCGTGCGGTGTGCTCCCTCATGAGCGCGTGGAACTCCTGCTGTGCCAAGGGATCCAGCCCACCCGTCGGCTCGTCGAGCACGAGCAGCTCGGGCTGGGCCATCAGCGCCAGCAGGAGCGCGAGCTTCTGTCGGTTGCCCTTCGACAGGTCCTGGGAGGGCCGGTCGAGGTCGAGGTCCAGCCGTTCGGCCAGCTCGGCCGCGTGGGGCGTGGCCGGGGCACCGCGCAGGCTCCCGAGGTACTCCACGTGCTGGTGGCCCGTGAGCCGGCCGTAGAGCGCCGGTTCGCCCGAGAGGTAGCCGACGCGGCGGCGCACGGCCACCGAGTCGGTCCAGCTGTCCAGCCCGTCCACCTCCGCGACGCCGGACGTGGGACGCAGCAGGCCCATCAGGAGACGAAGCGTGGTGGTCTTGCCCGCACCGTTGGGTCCGAGGTAGCCGAACACCTCCCCGCGCTCGATCTCCAGGTCGAGGTCGTGCAGAGCGAGTGTCGACCCGTAACGCTTGGTCAGACCGCGTGTGACGACGATCGGGAGGCTCGCCATACCGCCAGCGTCGGCGACGGCCGGACTGCCGGGTAGGGCCTTTGTGCCCGCAGAGCACCTCAGGGGGAAAGGTCAGCCCCGTGCCGCCGGCGCCCGCAGGCGAAGTACGCGAGCGGGCCCACGGTGTTGACGAACGTCGCGAGCGCCCAGAGCGGCTTGGGTCCGCGGACCTCGTCTGCCGGCCGACGGCGAAGGTCCCGCAGGGCCAGCACCTGCAGGGTGACCTGCACGATGGCACCCAGGACCACGACCCCTCTCTGCTGGTCACTGAGCTCGCTCCAGGACCGCTTGGCCATGGCCACCACCTCGCCTCTCATCCCGCCGACGCCGCCGCACCGGTCGTGGCCCGCAAGCACACCCCGGCGATGTCCTCGTCCGATCGTCGTCCTCCTCCGATCGTCGCGGCGGCGGGGTGGTCCAACCATGGGCTTTCGGCCCGCCTTGGGGCTCAGCGCCCGCGCGTCCCCCACGAGGTCGTGGACTTGGCGCCCCGGACGGGATTGACTGCCCTCGCCGCCGCTCGTCGGCGACGCCTGAGGGCACCACCTTGGAGGAGACATGAACATCGGCCGCGCGGCTGCCGTGCTGGCAGCGTCAACGGCACTGGTGGCAGGGACCGCCCTCGCCGCCTCGGCCATCACCGGTGGGGAGCGGGACGGCAACGGCCACTCCAACGTCGCGCTCATCACCTTCTACGCCGGCGGCAGGCTCTCCACGTGCACCGCCACGCTGGTGTCGCCGACGGTGCTGCTCACCGCGGGCCACTGCACTGCCGGTGTCTCCGGCAGCGTGGGAGCCACCTTCGACCCGGTCATCGCGGAGGAACCCGCCGCCGACGGCTCACCGCCGGTACCGGTCGCATCCGACCCGGCCGCGGGCTACACCGACGCGGACCTCGAGGTCGCCGGCTACCTCACGGGAACCGCGGACACGCACCCCGGCTACTCCGGCTTCACCGACCCCCGGAACTGGAACGACGTGGGAGTTGTGGTGCTCGACCAGCCCGTCGACGACGTCACCCCCGCGCCGCTGGCACCGGAGGGCTACCTCGACCAGCTCACCCCCGCGGTCCTGCACGACACCCTCTTCACCGCCGTGGGGTTCGGCACGGAGGTGCGCCAGGCGGAGGCCGGCCCGCAGAAGCCCACACCCCAGCCCTTTCCGTTCGTGCGCCGTGTCGCGCAGGTTCCCGGCCAGAAGCTGACGGCGCAGATCCTCCAGGTGAACGGCAACGAGAAGGACCCGCGCGGAACCGGCGGCACCTGCCTCGGCGACTCCGGGGGGCCGTCCTTCCTCCACGGATTCCAGGTCACGGTCACGAGCTACAGCAACACCCCGAACTGCCGCTACATCGCGGGGTTCCAGCGCGTCGACATCCCCGTCGTGCAGGAGTGGCTCGCCACGCTCGGGGTCGCCCCCGCCGGCTGACACGAACGGCATACGCACCGGGGCCCGTCGCCGAGCCGGGCGAGGGGGCTCCCCGCGACTCCGGGTGCCGAGTCGCCATCGAGCCCTACACTTCGGCCATGGGCAGTCCCCGCAGGGTTGTCATCCTCGGAGCCGCTGGGCGCGACTTCCACAACTTCAACACGGTCTTCCGCGACAGTCCCGACGACCAGGTGGTGGCCTTCACCGCCGCGCAGATCCCCAACATCGCGGGCCGCGCCTACCCCGCGTCTCTCGCCGGGCCCCAGTACCCGCAGGGGATCCCGATCGTCCCCGAGTCCGAGCTCACCTCGCTCGTCGAGCGTGAGCAGGTCGATGTCGCGGTCTTCGCCTACTCCGACCTCCCCCACGAGCGAGTGATGCACCTGGCCTCGCAGTGCCTCGCCGCCGGCGCGGACTTCCTGCTGCAGAGCGCCGCGCACACGATGCTGGCCTCGACCGTGCCGGTGGTGGCAGTCACGGCCGTGCGCACAGGTGCCGGCAAGAGCCAGACCACGCGCTACCTCTCACGCATGCTGCGCGACCTGGGCAAGCGGGTCGTCGCCGTGCGCCACCCCATGCCCTACGGCGACCTCGAACGCCAGGTCTGCCAGCGGTTCGCGGACTACGAGGACCTCGACCGCCACGAGTGCACCATCGAGGAGCGCGAGGAGTACGAGCCCCACCTCGACAGCGGCGCCGTCGTCTACGCGGGCATCGACTACGCGCAGATCCTGGCCGCCGCGGAGGAGGAGGCGGACGTCATCCTCTGGGACGGCGGCAACAACGACCTACCGTTCTACCGGCCGGACCTCCACATCGTGGTCGCCGACCCCCTCCGCCCCGGGGACGAGCGGCGCTACCACCCCGGCGAGGCGAACGTGCGGATGGCCGACGTGGTCGTCGTCAACAAGTGCGACTCGGCCCGCCCCGCAGACGTCGCCGCCGTCGAGGAGTCCGTGCGCGCCCTCAACCCGGAGGCCGTACTGATCCGGGCCAACAGCCCGGTCACCGTCGACGACCCCGAGCTGGTGCGCGGCCGTGACGTCATCGTCGTCGAGGACGGGCCCACGCTCACCCACGGGTCGATGTCGTGGGGTGCGGGGGTGGTCGGGGCGCGGGCCGCGGGTGCCGCCTCGATCGTCGACCCCAGCCCGTATGCCGTGGGGTCGCTGGCCACGACCTACCGCGAGTACCCCAACGCGGCCGGCATCCTGCCGGCGATGGGTTATGGTGCCCGACAGGTCGCCGACCTCGCCGCCACGATCGAGGCCACGCCGTGCGACGCCGTCGTCTCGGCCACGCCCATCGACCTCACCCGGGTGCTGTCGGTCTCCAAGCCTCTGGTGCGCGCCCGCTACGACCTGCGCGAACAGGAGCCGGGCTCGCTCGAGCGGGCCGTAAAGGCCGCGCTCGGTCTCTGATCGCGGCAGCCCTGCACCATCGCCCTCGCCAGCAACAGGGACTTTGGTCCTAGGTGCACGCGTCCCGGCTTTGCGACCGTGGGTCAGGCACCCGACGAGCCGAGAGGACCCCCAGCATGGTCTCCAGCCACCGCCCACTCCGTCACTCCGCGTCCATGGCCCGCGAGCTCCAGCGCTGGCGCGATGCAGTGCGGCAGTGGGTGCAGCCGGGTGCCCTTCCCGCGACCGGGGAGCAGCTCACGGCCCAGCTCGTGAGCGACCGGGCACCGGCCTGGCTGGTGTGGCGGGTCAACACCTGCCTGCACCCGAGCCGGGTGATCAGCTCGGTCGAGGAGATCGTCTCGCTCTGCGTCCAGCCCCGCCGGCAGCGGTCCGCCCCGGGGATGCCCTACGCAGGCTGACGGGAGCCTCGGAGGTCAGCGGACGACCGGGTCAGCGGACGACCGGGTCAGCGGACGACGAACGTCTTGGTGTCCGTTGCTGGCCCCGGGCCCTCCGTGCCGCCTGAGGGGTCGTCGGTCGACACCTCGACCACGTAGGTGCCCGGCGTCAGGGACGTGCTGAAGGTGAACTCACCGAAGCCGCCCGTGCCGGTCCCGCCCATCGCGTTCCCGCGTGCTCGGACCTCGCCCGACGGCGTGCGGACCTGCCAGGTGAAGTTCGCCTCGAACGACGTGCCGTACCCGGTGAACCGGATCGAGCCCGCCGGCCGGGTCGCCCCCTCCTGGGGTGAGGTGACCCAGACGTGGGCCTGCACCTCGATCATGGGGGCGCGCCGCATCGGCTCGCCGACGCGGATCACGCCCCATGCGTCGTAGGCCGCGCCGTCGACGGTGATGGTGACCGTGCTGGCGGGCTTCCCGGCCTTCTGGGCGGCCGCGGTGGCCGTGTAGACGAGTTGCTGGAGGGCGCGCGAGGCGAGCTCGCTGCCGAGGTTGGTGTTGGCAAAGGCGTCCTTCGAGAGGTCCACGCTCAGGGCAGTGCCACGCTGGGTCACCTTGACGGTGGTCGCCGGACGCCACGGGGTCGTGTAGTCCGGGTCGAGCGGCTTCATCCGGGTCATGGCGGCGACCGCCGAGGCGACCGCACCTCCGGCGTCCGGGACAGTCCGGAACTCGCGGTAGAGGGCGAACGACTTGCGGGACTCCGCGACCCAGTAGACCGGCATCGCGGCCAGCTGCCCCGAGGCCTGGCTCGTGGGTGTGCCCGTCGCCGAGCTCGTCGCACCGGACGGGGTCGCAGGCGTCGACGTCACCGAGCCTGTGGCCGTGGTGTCGGTGCCGACGGCCCCCTGCCCTGAGCCGTCCCCGCAGGCACCCGTGCCGACTGCGAGGGCCAGCCCGACCATCCCCGCGGCCAGGGTCCTCACCCGACCGCTGCCTGTCACCCGCATCGTGGTTCCTCTCTCCCCGTCCCCTGCCAGCACACCGCCGACACCCCCTTGACGCCAAGGGTCGAAGGTCGGTTTACCTGCTGTGGGCGGGTGCGGCCCGGGCAGCCTAGACGCGCTGGCTCTCGCGCACCGGGGCGGCGCGCCGTGCGGCACCCCTTCTGGTGCGCGCGGAGTCCCAGCCCAGGCCAAGCCCCAGCACCACCAGGCCCAGAGCGGAGCCGGCGACGAAGGCACGCCCGGGCTCCGCGCTGGTGCGGCAGCGGAAGTAGAAGCGCGGGTCCCTCGGGACGCCCAGCAGCCTCTTCACCCGGCGGCTCGGGTCGTCGCCGAGGACGAGCATGGTCGCTGCCGAGGGACAGGTGTGCCGGTCGTTGCCGTGCGCGACCTCGGCCCTGGGCGCCATCGCGAACACGGCGATGGCCACTGCGACGGCAGCGGCCAGCCACAGCGCCATACGGCGTCCTTGAATCCCCACGCCGGGAACGGTAGCCACACAGGTGCGTCGGCGGCTCGGTCGCCTGCATGAGCCGCCTGGCTGAGGTCACTGTCGGACGACTGCATGAGCCGGGTGGCGGGCCATGCGTCGCGGCGCGATCCAGGGCCGTGGCACTGGCCTACGGGAGGACGGGCTCCGTGCTGCCTGCGCCGGTCGCCGTCCGGTCATCCGGCGCAGCCTTCCTCCGGATCAACCAGACGCCCAGCGCGCCCACGGCCAAGCCGAGGGGCACGCCCCAGGGCGACAGCAGCGCTTGGAAGCCGAGCGCTCCCCCGATCACGATCGCCACGGAGATCGCGACCGGAACGTGAGCACGATGGCTCGCGACGCCGTACAGGACCCAACCGACTGCGAAGAGCAGGTAGCTGGACAGGGCTCCCACGGCGAGCAGGACCGTCGGGTCCGTGTCGAACGCGCTCGGCGCCTCGTCGGCGAGCCATGGGACGGCGAAGGTCTCGAACCACAGATCGCCTCCAAGCAGCATGGTCCCGACCACGGTCGCCACCGTCGCAGCGGCGCCCAGCAGCCCAGCACCCGCCTCCAGCCACTCATGCGACGCAACGACGAAGAGCATGAGGACGACGAAGCCCACCAGGTACGCGACGCCGCCGAGCTGGAACGCAAGGGCCGTCGACGTGGCCACGTGGTCCTTCGGGTCGAACGGGAGCATGACGAGCTGTGCGCCGACCATCAGGACTCCCGCCGACAAGGCCAACGGGCCAGCGAGTCGAGAGAGGATTGCCTGGGACATGACACCGTCCTTCCCGTGGTGTCCGCCGGCCGGAGCGGAGGACCGCCCTCCCGCTCGGACCAGCGCGGGTCCTCGATCGAGCGTCCACCCGGCGGAGGCGTCACGCAACCCTCGGCGCAGGTGCTGACGAGGCTCGATACCGCGATCCCCCCGGGGGGATACATTCACAGGATGGCATCAGCCCCCTCCGGCGCCGGCCGCGACCTGTCGAGCTCGGTGGCCTTCGCCAGTGTCATCGGCGGCCTGGCTGGAGCCGCCATGACCGGGCGGCGGCGAGGCGGGCCGGTCGCTGCCGCAGCGCTGGTCGGCGCCGTGGGCCTCGGGGCCTCCGAGGCGCTGGCTCGGGCGCGTCAGCGTCCCGGCGAGATCCCCGCGATCTGGCAGCGGATCGCGGTCAGCGCGGCACTGGCGGCCCCGCCAGCCTGGCTGGTGGGCCGCCTCACCGGCGCTGGCCCGGTCAGCGTCGGCGCTGCGACCGGCCTGTCGGTCGGCACCCTGGGACTGCGCCCACAGAAGGTGGCGATGGGGCCGCTGGTGGGAGCCGCAGTCGGGTGGGCGTTTGCATCACGTCGCCGCCCCACGCCGGCGCCGGTGGTGGCAAGCAGCACGGTGCTCGCGTACCGGACCCTGTCCGCCCTCCTGTTCAGGGATGCACAGCTGAGCCTGCTCGCCGAACGGGTGGCCGCCGAAGACCTGCCGTTCGTCGTCCCGCTCCCGGCCCGCTCGAGGTATGTCGGCACCGGGTACGTGCGAGAGCTGGCAGCCACCCTGGGCGGCACCTACGTCGCCGACGCATCGGACACCGGCATCGTCCCCTCACTCGACCAGCTGGCGGGGCCCCAGTTCGATCCTGCGGAGGTCGACCCGCGGGTGCGCGAGTTCTACGAGCACACCACCAGGTTCACCCTCGACATCGTCCCGGAATGGCGCATGTGGGTGCGGCCGGGCTACCTGCTGTACCGAACCCTGGTCGCCCGCCCGCTGGGCCAGGCCAGCGTCCCGATGAACCAGCGCGAGGCGCTGCGCGGCGTTCGCAGCCGCATCGACACGATCAGCATGGCCGGCCGTGACGCGGTGGCGATCCGCGGCTGGATCCGCTCCTTCGCCGACAACGACGAGCCCATCTACGTCGGCATCTACACCACCTACCGCCACGACGATCGCGGATACGTCAGCGTCGGGTTCCCGCTTCCCCAGGCGAGCTTCACGGCCACGCTGCTGCCCCGCGCTCGCCGTGGTGGTGGCCTGGCACTCACCAGCCGATCCGGCGACGACCAGGCCGGCCACTACCTGACCTACATCGACCCGACCACCGGGGAGCTCACAGCACTGGCGGTCCACGGCTTCGCCGAGCACCTCGACGTCTACGTCAAGAACGACGAGGTGAGGGCGGCACACGCCTTCTGGGTGTTCGGGTTGCCCTTCCTGGTGCTCCAATACCGGATCAGGCCCAAGGCGGTGGACCCCACCCGCTGAGGGACGACAGCGCTGCAGGCGCTGACCTGCGGTGATGGCCGTGTTTCAGACGTTGAAGCGGAACTGCGACCCCGGGCTATTTGCCTGCGTCGCATCGGCGTTCCTGCAGGTCAGAGCTTTGTGTCGTTACGGTCGTATGACGGTGGCTGCCGCAGGGCGCATTTCTCGTGTGCCCCAAATGTGCCCCACGGTGGCCGGCCAGGAAGAGCCACCGACCCGATCGCGGAGCAGTGGAGGTCGGCCGTCGTGCCGGTCAAGGCCGCCATGATCGCGGTGGTGATTCGGCGGTACACGGAGTGTGCACCCTGAGTCGCTCGGCGCTGCGGCCTTGACGGGCTCGTCGGTGCCGGCCGGATGCTGCGGAGTCGGGTCGGCGGCTCGGCGGTGAGGAGTGCCTCGG
>NZ_DATBMI010000060.1:0-18188 GCF_036554925.1 Pedococcus sp. | reverse complement strand
CACGTCTTCGAGGGCGAGGGCTACGACACGCCGACCGACCAGCGCTACTGCATCAACTCGATCTCGATGACGCTGCGCCCGGCGACCCGCCTGACCTGACTCCAACCTCTCCCAGGCTGTGGCTTTATCGGGTCACCCGATAAAGCCAGCAGTTCACCCGACAAATCTTCTCCGGGTAAGCGCCGGGTTGTCGGGTGCAGCCTGCTGCGCCTGCCTGATCCAGGCGACAACTCGCTCCGGTCGGAACAGGTCGGCCCACACCACGCGCACGACGACGTAGCCCAGTCGCCTCAGCCGGTCCTCCCGTCTCTTCTCAGCGAAGAGCACATCGGCGCCACCTTCGGCGTACTTCACTCGCCCGTCGAACTCGACGACGACCCCTGTGCCCTCCACCCACAGATCGACGCGAGCGACGAAGTCCCCCATCTCGTCGCGGATGACGACTTGGGGCACGACCGAGATCCCGAGCGCCGCAAGATGCAGGCGCAGCCGGCTCTCACCCACCGACTCAGAGCGGCCATCGGCAAGTGCGAGCATGGAGCGCACCCGACCAGAGCGCGGCCACCCCGCAACGGCCGCACCCGCACGCTCGAGGGTCGGCCTCTCGACGACTCCGGTGTGCAGCGCGCGGTCGGCGGCCACGACCCCGTTGCCCACTCCTGCGTCGAGCGTGAACTGCACCAGCGCGGTGGCTGGCTCCACGGCGCGGCCGGACCCCGTCTCGACGACCTGCTGGCCATCCGGTCGTATGACGAAGGACTGCGTGAGCACCTCCTTGGTGACAGGCCGCACGAGAGTGGCACGGTTGAGGGGCGCGTCGAGCACCGGCAAGCCATGAGCGACCACCGCCGAGACGTGGCTCAGTGCAGCATCTGGATAGAGCAGCAGGCCGCCCGTCGCGAGCCGCAGATGAGCTCCCTCGGCCGACAGCCCGGGCGCCGGCACGGCGTACAGACCCCGGCCCAGATGCTCCACCACACCGCGCTTCACGAGGCGGTGGAGCGACCGCTCGTCGTGCCCGGCCATTCGTGCCGCTGCGGTCGTGAACACACCGGCAGCCGACATGCTGATTCCGGACAGGTCATCCATGGGAGGCGACCTTGGCGCGGAAGCGCCGTTCGCGGCATACCGAGCCTGGCACCCTGTGGACGACGTGACGATCGGCGTGCTTCCTGTCCACCGCGGTGCACCCGACAAGCACGCACTTCGCCCGACAAACCTCCTCGGGTCAAGAGGTGGATTCTCGGGTGACCCGATAAATCCCCGGACGGGAGCCGGGGTGGCGACCGGCCTGACTCAGCGGAGGGAGTCGATCAGGTCCGCCACCTCGACCCGGCGGCCGGTGTGGAAGGGGACCTCCTCGCGGACGTGCATCCGCGCTCGCGACGCGCGCAGCTCGCGCATCAGGTCGACGATGCGGTGCAGCTCGTCGGCCTCGAACGCGAGCACCCACTCGTAGTCGTTGAGCGCGAAGGAGGCGATCGTGTTGGCCCGCACGTCCGGGTAGTCGCGCGCCATCTGCCCGTGCTCGCGCAGCATGTCGCGGCGCTCCTTGTCCTCGAGCAGGTACCACTCGTAGGAGCGCACGAACGGGTAGACGCAGATGAAGTCCTTCGGCTCCTCGTCGGCGAGGAAGGCCGGGATGTGGCTCTTGTTGAACTCGGCCGGGCGGTGCAGCGCCGCCGCCGACCAGGTGGGCTCGAGCAGCTGCCCGAGCCGCGTCCTGAGGAAACGCCGGTAGGCGCCCTGCACGTCCTCGATGCGCTCGGCGTGCCACCACACCATGAAGTCACAGTCAGCCCGCATGCCGCCGATGTCGTAGACCCCGCGGGTCAGCACGCCCTCGGCCTCGAGCTCGGCGAACAGCTCCTCGACCTCCTTGGCCATGACGTCGCGCTCGTCGCCCAGCGGCGCCGTCACGGCGAAGACGGACCACATGGCGTAGCGGATGGAGGCGTTGATCTCGCGGATCCGGGACGGGGACGGCTTGCCGGTCATGGCGTCATTCTCCCCCGGCGCCGGCCCGCGACGTGCAGTGGGTGGCGATGGCCGCGCCGGCCGCCCGCCCGCTGCCGACACAGGCCGGGATGCCCACGCCCTCGTATGCCGCGCCGGCGAGTTCCAGCCCCGCCAGCCCCGCCGCGGCGCCACGGATCCGGGCCACCCGGTCGACGTGCCCGACGGCGTACTGCGGGAGTCCCCCGCCCCAACGCTGCACGTGCGAGTCGAGCAGCCGTGGGAGGGGCTCGCCGAGCGCCTCGCCGACCTCGCGGACGGCGAGCGCCACCAGCTCCTCGTCGGGCCGCTGCAGGTCGGCGGTCTCGCCCGCACGACCGACCGAGGCGCGGAGGAAGAAGGCCTCGTCGGAGACGTCGGCGGCCCAGGCCCACTTGGCGGAGGTGAACGTGCTCGCCTTGATGCCCCGGCCGTCCGCCGGTGGCACCAGGAACCCGGAGCCGGGCAGCTCGCCGAGGTCGCCCTTCGCCACCGCCAGCGTCACGATCGCCATCGACGCGTACTCGATGGCCGCCAGCTCGTCGGCCGCGGACGGCGCGTGGTCGCGCAGCAGGCGGGCGGCCGGCGCCGCGGGCACCGCCAGCACCACCCCGTCGGCGGCGATCCGCTCGGGTGCAGGCACCGGGCCGACGACGACCTCCCAGCCGGAGCCGTCCCGGTGCAGCTCCCTGGCGATCGTGTTGCTGCGCACATCGACGCCGCGCTCCCGGAGGGCGTCGGCCAGACGCTCCGCGAACACACCCATCCCCCCGACGAGGCCGGCGAAGACCGGGCTGGTGTCCGCCGCGGCCCGCTCGGCAGCGGCGCGGGCGGCACCGGCAAGGCTCCCTCCCGACCGGGCCACCTCGAACAAGCCCGGAACGGATGCCTGCAGGGACAGGCGACGGGCGTGCCCGGCATACACCCCGCCCAGCAGGGGCTCGACCAGGCGGTCGACCACGGCGTCCCCGAGGCGCGCCGCCACGTAGTCGCCGACGGACACATCTTCGGTGAGGGGGCCCGTGGGCCAGGGGCGCTCGTCACGCGCCCGGTCGACCTCGGCGCCCGTCAGCAGCCCCAGCGCGGCTGACGGGTCACCCGGGACTCCCATCAGCGTCCCTGCCGGCAGCGGGTGGAGCCGGCCGCGGGACCACACGTGCGCAGCCGTGGTGGCCGGGTGGGTCAGCAGGTCGCCGGCCCCGACCTCGTGGATGAGCGCGAGCGCCTCGGGGCGGCGGGCGAGGAGGGACTCGGCCCCGACGTCGACGAGGACTCCGGCGACGCGCCCGCGGCGCAGCTTGCCGCCGGGCCGGTCGGAGGCGTCGAGCACCGTGATCCGCGCGCCGGGCAGCCGCACGGTCAGCTCCCAGGCGGCGGCCAGCCCGGAGACACCGCCGCCGACGACCACGACGTGTGCGCTGCTCATGCGGCCACTCTGGCAAAGGCCGTTACCGCTTCGACACCAGGGGTGTGGAACTCCGCGCGCGTGACGCACCTCACACAGGCGTACAGCTCACTCCGCTCGAGCCCAGGGGGTCGCCATGACCGTGAAGCACCCGTTCCCCAGACTGACCGCGCTGCTCGCCGCAGCAGCCGCCTCCGCCGTCCTGCTCTCCGCCTGCAGCGGTGGCGGCAGCGACTCCGGCGGGGAGACGGCGGCCGGGTCGGCCCCGGACCAGGGCGGGTCGGTCTCCCGGGACGCCGGCGGCGACGTCAGGGAGGGCTCCGGGACGGCGGCGAAGCCAGCACAGCCTGGCCAGCCCGGTGGCACAGTCGACCCGGCCCGGCTGACAGCCGTGACGGAGCACATGGTCCGCAGCGCGAGGCTCGCGCTCACGGTCAAGAGCATCGCCGCCGCGGCCTCCAGCGTCCGCTCCATCAGCGCTGCCAACCAGGGGATCGTCCTCAGCGAGAACATCGGTGGCAGCAGCGGGGACGTCGTCCCGCTCGACGACCCCTCACGCGTCACTGCGACGACGTACGGCGAGATCACGATCTCCGTCCCCGCCGGGCGGCTCGACCCCACGGTCGACGAGCTCAGCAGGATCGGCACCGTCATCCGCCGCGAGAGCAGCAGCCAGAACGTCCACGACCAGTACGTCGACACCGAGAGCCGCATCAAGACCATGCAGGCCAGCGTCGACCGCGTCCGCGCGCTGATGACCCGTGCGACGGACATCGGCCAGATCGTCACGCTCGAGGCGGAGCTCAGCAGGCGCCAGGCCGACCTCGAGGCCCTCGAGTCCCAGCTCGCCGCCCTGAAGGACCAGATCGCCCGCTCCCCCATCCAGGTCAGCCTGACCACCGACAGTGGCGTCATCGCCGAGGACCCGGGCACCGGCTTCCTCGCCGGCCTCAAGGGCGGTTGGGAGGCGTTCACCGCCTCGCTCGTGGTGCTGCTCACCGTCATCGGTGCGGTCCTGCCGTTCGCCTTCGTGCTCGCGCTGGTCGGGCTGCCGCTGTGGTGGTCGATCCGCCGGCGTCGCGGCGGCCCCACCACGCCGACGACCACAGCCCCTCCCGCCGCAGCCACCCAGTAGACCGACCACCCGGCCGCACCAGACGACCGCTCGGCCCGTGACCGTCCCTCACCCCGGTCACGGGCCGACCGGCCCCCACGACTCGGCCGCCCCGCTGCAACGGCTGTGGCCGACCGGCTGCAAGACTCCGACGGTGAGCGCGCGAGAGAGCAGCTGGTGGCGGTCGGCGGTCGTGTACCAGGTGTACCCGCGGTCCTTCGCCGACGCCGATGGCGACGGGGTCGGAGACCTCGCAGGCGTGACGAGCCGGCTCGGCCACATCGCGTCGCTCGGCGCTGACGCGGTGTGGCTCACGCCGTTCCAGCGCTCGCCCCAGGCCGACCACGGCTACGACGTCAGCGACTACCTCGACGTCGACCCGCTCTTCGGCACCCTCGGCGACTTCGACACCCTGGTCGAGCGGGCGCACGACCTCGGGATGCGCGTGATCGTCGACCTCGTGCCCAACCACTGCTCCTCGGCCCACCCGCTGTTCCAGGCCGCGCTCGAAGCCGGCCCCGGCAGCCCGGAGCGCGCCCGGTTCCACTTCTCCCCCGGCCGCGGCGACGGCGGCGAGCTGCCGCCGAACAACTGGCCGAGCGTCTTCGGCGGCCCGGCGTGGAGCCGCGTGCCCGAGACCGACGGCCGGCCGGGCGAGTGGTACCTCCATCTCTACGCGCCGGAGCAACCGGACTTGAACTGGCGCCACCCGGCGACCCACGAGCTGCTCGACGGGGCGCTGCGGTTCTGGCTCGACCGGGGCGCCGACGGCGTGCGGATCGACGTCGCGCACGGTCTCTTCAAGGCCGAGGGGCTGCCCGACCTGGCCGACCCCGACATCGAGCCGATGCGCCTGCGCGGCAACGTCATGGCCTGCGACCAGGAGGAGGTGCACGAGGTCTACCGGAGGTGGCGGGCCATCGCCGACGGCTACGTGCCGGAGCGCGTCCTCGTCGGCGAGGTCAACCTCCTGCCTCACCGGGCGGCCCGCTACGTGCGGCCCGACGAGCTGCACCAGGCGTTCGCCTTCGCCTTCCTCGCCGCCCCCTGGGACGCCGAGGCCTGGCAGGTGGCGGCGACCGGCCTGCTCGACGGAGCTGCGCGGACGGGCTCCCCCGTCACCTGGGTGGTCGAGAACCACGACGTGGTGCGGGCCCCCACGCGGTACGGCGGGGGCGAGCACGGTCTGGCCAGGGCGCGGGCGGCCCTGCTGACGGTCCTCGCGCTGCCGGGGTCCGCGTACGTCTACCAGGGCCAGGAGCTCGGACTGCCGGAGGTCGACGTGCCGGTCGAGGCGCGGCAGGACCCGGCCTGGCTGCGCTCGGGGGTCACGCGTGACGGCGCCCGCGTGCCGATCCCGTGGCGCTCCGACCCGGCCGGCTCGTACGGCTTCTCCGACGGCGCCCCCGGCGCCACCCCCTGGCTGCCCGTCCCGCCCCCTCCTGAGGGGACGGGGCGGTCAGGGCCGCACTGGGGCGCGCTCTCGGTGGCCGCGCAGGAGGACGACCCCTCCTCGACGCTCGAGCTGGCCAGGGCGGCGGTCCAGCTGCGGCGGCGGCTGCACGCCGACGGGGTCCTTCACCCCGACGACTCCGCAACCGTCCGGACCACGGCCGCGGGTCTGCTGGAGGTCGAGCGCGCCGGCACACTCCTCGCCGTCAACCTGGGTGGTGCGCCGTCCGGTCTCCCCGAGGGGGAGCTGATGCTCTCCAGCGGCCCGCTCGCCCGTGACGGGGACCTCGTGCTCCTCCCGCCCGACACGGCTGCCTGGCTCCGCCGGTAGACGGCCCGGTGCCGGGCGGCGGCCCCCGGTGCCGGACCGCGGTACCGGAGGGCGGTACCGAGCCGCAGTGCCCGGGAGGTGCGCAGCCGTCTACCGCGCGGTGAGCTCGTGGACGAGCTCGGTGACCCGCGTCAGGACGTCCGGGTCGGTCTCCGGCAGCACGCCGTGGCCGAGGTTGAAGATGTGCCCCGGCGCCTGGCGGCCCTGCTCGACGATCTCGCGCACCTTGGCCTCGAGCGCGTCCCACGGGGCGAACAGCAGCGCGGGGTCGAGGTTGCCCTGCACGGCGTAGTGGCCGCCCAGGCGGGACAGCGCGTCGCTGAGGGCGATGCGGAAGTCGACCCCGACGACGTCTGCGCCGGCCGCACCCATGAGCGGCAGCAGCTCGGAGGTCCCGACGCCGAAGTGGATCGTGGGCACCCCGAGGCCGTCGACAGCGGCGAGCGCCTTGGCCGAGTGCTTCTGCACGAAGCGCTGGTAGTCGGCCCGCGGCAGCGCTCCGACCCACGAGTCGAAGAGCTGCACCGCGGACGCGCCGGCCTCGGCCTGGACCCGCAGGAACGCACCGGAGATCTGCGCCAGCCGGGCGCACAGGTCGTGCCACAGCTCCGGGTCGCCGTACATGAGGGCCTTGGTGTGCTCGTGGTTCTTGCTGGGCCCGCCCTCGACCAGGTACGACGCGAGGGTGAACGGGGCGCCGGCGAAGCCGATCAGCGGCGTGGGGCCCAGCTCGCGGGTCAGGATCCGCACGGCCTCGGTGACGTACGGGACATGCTCGGCGGTCAGCTCGGGCAGCCGGTCGAGGTCGGCGCGGGAGCGGATCGGCTTGGCCACCACCGGACCGACACCGGGCACGATGTCGAGGTCGACACCGACGGCGGCCAGCGGCACGACGATGTCCGAGAAGAAGATCGCGGCGTCGACGCCGTGCCGGCGCACGGGCTGCAGGGTGATCTCCGCGACGAGCTCGGGCCGCTGGCACGACTCCAGCATCGGGATGCCCTCGCGGACCCGGCGGTACTCCGGCAGTGAGCGCCCGGCCTGCCGCATGAACCACACGGGCGTGTGGCTCACCGGCTGCTGGCGCGCCGCGCGCACGAGGTTGCTGTCGTCCAGGACGTGGGGGGAGGTCACCGCAGGAGTCTCGCACGCGGGGCGCGTCCGTCCCGAACCCACCATGGCGCACGCAGCGTGGCCGAGCCCGCCACAGGATGGTCCGTATGCCGCGTGGCCGAGCCCGCCACAGGATGGTCCGTGTGCCGCGTTGCCGGGTTCGCCACAGGATCGTCCGTGTGCCGTGCGGCCGAGTTCGCCACAGGATCGTCCGTGTAGCCGCGTGGCCGTGTGGCCGTGCGATGCCCGAGACGGGCCGTCGTCAGACCGCGATGACCGCGACGCCCACGAGGCTCAGCGCCACCCCCACGGACTGGATCCGCTGCAGCCGCTCGTGCAGCAGGAAGCGCGCGAGCAGGACGGTCACCACCGGGTAGATGGACCCCAGCACGCTGGCGACGCTGACAAGCCCGCGTGAGGACGCGAAGGCGAAGAGCGCGTTGGCCACGAGGTCCCCCAGACCGATCGCGAGCAGGGCGGGCAGGTCGCGGGCCCCCACGCCGCCGAGCGTGCGCAGGGCCAGCGCCACCACGACGAAGACGGTCACCGACGTCAGCCGCATCCCCCACAACGTGTGCAGCAGTGACTCCCTCGCGCCGCGGTCGAGGCAGTAGAGCGCGAAGCCGAAGCCGACGGCCGCGACCGAGGCCAGCGCGACCGGCCGGGCTGACACGTCCCCCGACAGCTCTGGCCCGGAGGCCAGCAGCACCCCGACCACGGCGACGACCATGCCCACCCACGCGGTGGCGGGAGGCTGCTCGCCACCCAGCAGCCCGAGCAGCACGGGCACGGCCACCCCCAGCGACGCGACCGGCGCGACGACGCCCATCGTCCCCGTGCTCAGCGCGGCGTAGAAGGAGACCAGCCCGACGGTGCCCGACACACCCGCCGCCACCGACCACAGGGGCCAGCCGTGCAGCGCGAAGTCCGCGTGCCGGGCCCCGACCAGGACCGAGATGACGAGGAGCGCGAGGCCCTGCGACCACGCGACGACCGCGGCGGCCGGCGTGGTCCTGGACTTCAGCCCGGCGAAGAAGTCCGCCGTGCCCCAGCAGGCACTCGACGCCAGGGCAAGGAGCGAGAGCATGGGCCGCACGCTATCGACCCGTGTGGTGGTGTCCGGAACCCGACGGCGCCCGCCGGGGCGCCGAGGCCTCAGCGTGCCGGCGCGGTCGTCCCCCAGACGTCCTTGCTGTGCTGGTACGCGCTCTTCTCGAGCTTCAGTGCGGCCGCCCGCGTCTTGGCCAGGGCGGCAGCGTCCAGGGTCTCGACCGACACCAGCTCGAGCGTCTCCTTGGTGGGGTCGTTGCCCGCCCAGCCGACGCGCACGCCGCCCACCCTGGGCGCGTAGTACTTGTGCTGGAGGGCCCCCGGCTCGTCTTCGCTGGACTCCTCGGTGACCTTCACCCCGTCGTAGCAGCCCGCCTCGACGCAGGTGCGCTGGTCGACCTTGATGACGCGGGCCCGGTCCGACCACCCGATCTCCGGCCCCCAGCCCTGGGAGTAGCTCGGGTCGCCGGGCTGGTCGTCCTCCCGGATCGTGATCCCCGCCTGTGCGCCCTTGACGCCGTGCACCCAGGCGGGCGTCTCGACGAGCTCGCCGTCCTCGTACACCTCCGGGTACTGCCCCAGGTGCCAGATCGTCTTGTCGTCGGCCTGCGCGAACATGGCCAGCTCCGCCTCCTCCAGCGTGTCCCGGGTGTAGTCCAGCTCCAGGATCACCACGGACTCGACGCCGGCGACGGTCTTCGTCAGGTCCGTCACGGTGAGCTCGACGCGGTGCGGGATCTTCTCACCGTCCTCGATCGTCTCGCCCCGGTAGACCATGTGAGTGCCGGGCACCAGCGGGAACCAGGTGTTGTCGACCGTGGTGGGGTGGGTGAACGCCGCGAGCTCGAAGCCCTTGGCCGGCCCCGTCGTGGGCTGCTCCACCGGCGTGGGCGTCGTCGTGCTGGTCGTCGAGGCCGCGGCGGGCCTCTCTTCCACTCTCACCGCGCCACCGCAGGCACTCGACACCCACAGCGCGAGGGCTCCCAGGGCGAGGGCTGCCCAGGTCGAAACAGGTCGTCGTCGCATGGTCCCCCCATGGGCTGCGGCCCGGGCCTTGTCCCCAGGCACGTCGGGTACTCCTTTCAGGCTCCCTCTCCCGAGGGACCGGGAAACCCGCAGAGGGGTGAGGTCCGTCGGCCGGAGCACCCGCGCCCCTGCGCAGAAACGCGTAGGAAGGGAGCCGCCTGTCGCCCGCGGGGTTACCGCAGCTCGCGCCGGTCCGCGACACGAACGGCGTGACCTCCGAGGGAACGGGCACCTCGCGGCATACCCTGTGGTGGTGGGCAGCAGATCGGTCCCTGGCGACCCCTCACCCGAGTTCACGCAGGCGCTCAGCGAACTGCGGGGAGCGCGGCTGCGCCCCGAGGTGCGCCTGGTCGAGGTGCCGGCGCCGCAGCGCATCGCGCCGTATGCCGTGGCTCTCACCGCCGAGGTGGTGGGTTCCGCCGGCGACGAGGAGGAGCTCGCATCGGGGCGCTTCGTGCTGCTGCACGACCCCTCGGCCCCCGAGCCCTGGGACGGCGTCTGGCGCGCCGTGACCTTCGCCCGCGCCGAGCTCGAGCCGGAGGTCGCGAGCGACCCGATGCTCGGTGCCGTCGGCTGGTCGTGGCTGGTCGACGCACTCGAGAGCCACCGCCTCCCCTACACCGCCGAGGCAGGCACCGTCACCCGCGTGGTGTCCGAGAGCTTCGCCGGACTCGCCGACCGCCCGGCCAGCGTCGAGATGGAGGTCCGCGCCTCGTGGACCCCGCTCGGCGGCGACCTCGGTGACCACCTGATCGCCTGGTCCGACCTGCTCTGCACCATCGCTGGACTCCCCCCGCTGCCGGAGGGCGTCATCGCCCTGCCGGGACAGCGTCGCTGAGCACGGCTTCGCGGCCGGTAGGTTGGTCCGCGTGACCCAGCACACCGACCCCGTGGCGCCGGCCGCGCTCGAGCCAGGCGAGGAGGTCCAGCTCACGCCGCTCGATGCTCCTGCCGACGGCGTTCCGGAGGTCGTGGCGGACGAGCGGACCCTGCTCGAGGCTGCGGCGGCGGTCGCCGCCGGCGAGGGGCCAGTGGCGCTCGACGCCGAGCGCGCCTCCGGCTACCGGTACGGCCAGAGGGCGTACCTGGTGCAGCTGCGGCGCGAGGGCTCCGGCACCTGGCTCATCGACCCCGTCGCCGTCCCGGACCTCTCCCCCGTCGCCGAGGCGATCGGCGGGGCTGAGTGGATCCTGCACGCCGCGACCCAGGACCTCCCCTGCCTCGCCGAGGTGGGGCTGCGCCCGCGCCAGCTCTTCGACACCGAGCTCGCCGGCCGGCTCCTGGGGCTGCCGCGCGTGGGGCTGGCCGCCGTCGTGGAGCACTACCTCGGGCTGTCCCTCGCCAAGGAGCACTCCGCCGTCGACTGGTCCACCCGCCCACTGCCCGAGCCGTGGCTGCGCTACGCCGCCCTCGACGTCGAGGTGCTCGTCGAGCTGCGCAACCTCATGGGTGTCGACCTCGCTCGCCAGGGCAAGGCCGCCTGGGCCCGAGAGGAGTTCGAGGCGCTGCTGGAGTTCACCGGGCCGGCGCAGCGGGTCGACCCCTGGCGGCGCACCTCGGGCATGCACCGGGTCCGCCACCGCCGCGGCGCCGCCATCGTCCGCGAGCTCTGGGAGACCCGTGACGCCCTGGCGCTGGACCGCGACGTCTCCCCCGGCCGCCTCATGCCCGACGCGGTGCTGATGGAGCTGGCGATGGCCGCGCCGACCAGCGCGTCCGACCTCCCGCGGGGCCACCGGGCCATCGCGCGCTACCAGCGGCAGTGGATCGACGCGATCCGGCGGGCCAAGGCGATCCCGGACCCCGACCTTCCGCCCCTGACGCTGCGCTCGGACGGCCCCCCGCCGCAGCGGGCGTGGGCAGACCGCGACCCCGTCGCGGCCGAGCGCCTCGGGGCTGCCCGCGCCGAGCTCACCGCGTTCGCCGCGGAGCATGTCATCCCGGTCGAGAACGTCATGTCGCCGGACCCGCTCCGCCGGGTCATCTGGTCGCCGCCAGCGGACCGCAGCACCGCCGGGTTCGCCGACGCGCTCCTGGACCTCGGCTGCCGGAGGTGGCAGGTCGACATCGTGGCGCCGATGGTCGCGGCCGCCTTCGCGGCCCACCCCGACCCCGAACCCGAGGCCTGAGCCCGGTCGACGCCGGGTGAGGGCCTGCGTGACGGCTCTCACCCCACGCCCCTCCTGTACGCCGTTGTTACCGGCAAGTAGCATCGGAAGCGCACCCGCCGGCATACCGGCGGACCCACACCCGCCGACCAGGGAGGCCACCCGTGCCCCGCACTCTGCGTGAGGTCGTGTTCGTCGATGGCGTCAGGACGCCGTTCGGCAAGGCCGGGGAGAAGGGCATGTACGCCCAGACCCGCGCCGACGACCTCGTCATCCGATGCATCCGTGAACTCATGCGCCGCAACCCCGGGCTGCCCCCGGAGCGCGTCGAGGAGGTGGCCATCGCCGCCACCACCCAGATCGGCGACCAGGGGCTGACCCTCGGCCGCATGGCCAGCCTGCTCGCCGGCCTGCCCAGGACCACCCCCGGCTACTCCGTCGACCGCATGTGCGCCGGCGCGCTGACCGCAGTCACGACGACCGCGTCCTCGATCGCGTTCGGGGCCATCGACGTCGCCATCGCCGGCGGCGTCGAGCACATGGGCCGCCACCCGATGGGCGAGGGTGTCGACCCCAACCCGCGCATCGTCGCCGAGAAGCTCGTCGACCCCTCGGCGCTGGTGATGGGCAAGACGGCGGAGAACCTCCACGACCGCTTAGCGCACCTGACCAAGGAGCGTGCGGACACCTTCGCGGTCGGCTCGCAGGACAAGCTGGCCAAGGCGTACGCCAACCAGCAGATCCAGCCCGACCTCGTCCCCGTGGCCACCCGCCACGCCGAGCTCGGCTTCGGGCTGGCCACCGCCGACGAGCCGCCGCGCCCGGGCACCACCGTTGAGGAGCTCGCGTCCCTCAAGACGCCGTTCCGCCCGCACGGCAACGTCACCGCCGGCAACAGTGCGGGGCTCAACGACGGCGCCACGGCCTGTGTGCTCGCGAGCGCCGAGGCCGCCGAGGAGCTCGGCCTGAGCGTGAAGATGCGGCTGGTCGACTATGCGTTCGTCGGCGTCGAGCCGGAGGTCATGGGCATCGGCCCGGTCCCTGCCGCGGAGAAGGCCCTGGCGAAGGCCGGGCTCACGATCGAGGACATCGGCCTGTTCGAGCTCAACGAGGCGTTCGCCGTGCAGGTCCTCGCCTTCCTCGACCACTTCGACATCGCCGACGACGACCCGCGGGTCAACCAGTACGGCGGCGCCATCGCCACCGGCCACCCGCTCGCGTCCTCCGGCGTGCGGCTGATGAACCAGCTGGCCCGCCAGTTCGAGGAGCACCCGGAGGTCCGCTACGGCATGACCGCGATGTGCATCGGCATCGGCATGGGCGCGGCCGTCATCTGGGAGAACCCCCACCATGTCGACTTCGGCGCCGACAACGGCAAGGAGGATGCCGCGTGAGCGAGCAGCAGACGACCCAGACCCCGGCCTTCGAGGAGGTCGTGACCCACACCCCGGTGCGTGACATCGCGCTTCCGGGCGACGCGGGCACCCTGGCGCTGGTCACCCTCGACAACGGCTTCGACCACACCAAGCCCAACACCTTCGGCCCGCAGACCATCGCCGGGCTGCAGCAGACCGTTGCGCGGCTGCGCGAGCGCGCCGAGGCCGGCGAGATCGCGGCCGTCGCCATCACCGGCAAGCCGTTCATCTTCGCCGTGGGCGCCGACCTCAAGGCCGTGGCGCTGGCGACCCGGCGCGAGCAGGCCCTCGAGGTCGCACGAGCCGGCCACACGGTGTTCGGCGCGATCATGGACCTGCCGGTCCCGACGTTCGCGTTCGTCAACGGGGCGGCCATGGGTGGAGGCGTCGAGCTCACGCTCGCGTGCGACTACCGGACCATCTCCTCGGGTGTGCCGGCCGTGGCGCTGCCCGAGACGTTCCTCGGGCTGGTTCCCGGCTGGGGCGGCTGCTTCCTGCTGCCGAACCTCGTGGGCCCGGCCAACGCGCTGAAGGTCATCATCGACAACCCCATGAACATGAACCGCATGCTCAAGGGCCCGCAGGCCTTCGAGCTCGGCATGGCCGACGCGATGTTCGAGGCGGCCGACTTCCTCGAGGAGTCGCTGCTGTGGGCGGGCCGGGTCATCACCGGCGAGACCACGGTGGAGCGCCCGGAGATCTCGCGTGACGAGGCCGAGTGGGAGGGTGCGGTCAAGGCAGCCAAGGGCATGGTCGACCTCAAGACGGGCGGCAAGGCACCTGCGCCCTATCGTGCCCTCGACCTCGTCGCTGCCGCCCGCACGGCGACCCGCGCCGAGGCGTTCGCCGCCGAGGACGAGGCACTGGCCGACCTGGTCATGGGTGACGAGCTGCGCGCCGGGCTCTACTCCTTCGACCTGGTGCAGAAGCGGGCCAAGCGACCCGCGGGCGCCCCGGACAAGAGCCTCGCCAGGCCCGTCACCAAGGTCGGCATCGTCGGCGCCGGCCTCATGGCCAGCCAGCTCGCGCTGCTGTTCGCCCAGCGCCTCGAGGTGCCGGTCGTCCTCACCGACCTCGACCAGGAGCGGGTCGACAAGGGCGTCGGCTACGTCCACGCCGAGGTCGACAAGCTGCTCGGCAAGGGGCGTGTCGGCCCCGACAAGGCCAACCGGCTCAAGGCCCTCGTCACCGGCGGCACCACCAAGGACGGCTTCGCCGACGCCGACTTCGTCATCGAGGCGGTCTTCGAGGAGATGTCGGTCAAGAAGCAGGTCTGGGCCGAGGTCGAGGCGATCGTCACGCGCGAGTGCGTGCTCGCCACCAACACCTCGTCGCTGTCGATCACCGAGATGGCCTCGGACCTGGAGAACCCCGAGCGGGTCGTGGGCTTCCACTTCTTCAACCCGGTCGCGGTCATGCCGCTGCTCGAGATCATCAAGGGTGAGCGCACCGACGACGCCACGCTCGCAACGGCGTTCGCCACCGGCAAGGCACTTCGTAAGACGACGATCCTGGTCAAGGACTCTCCCTCGTTCATCGTCAACCGCCTCCTCGGCCGCTTCATGGGCGAGGTCGCCAAGGTCGTCGACGAGGGCACTCCGATCGAGGTCGCCGACCGTGCGTTCGCGGGGCTGGCCCCCATGCCGCCGTTCATCCTGCTCGGCCTGGTCGGCCCGGCCATCGCGCTGCACAACAACGAGACCCTCGCCAAGGCCTTCCCCGACCGCTTCTACGTGTCGGAGAACCTGCGCCGGGTCGTCGAGGCGAGGAAGCCGGCCATCTACATCTGGCCCGAGGGCAAGCCGGTCGTCGATCCCGAGGTCGAGGCGCTCTTCGAGAAGCCGGCCGACCCCGTGGTGCTCAGCGCCGAGCAGGTGCGCGAGCGCGTGCTCTCGGTGCTCGCCGAGGAGGCCCGCCTCATGCTCGACGAGGGCGTCGCACAGGCTCCGATGGACCTCGACCTGGCGATGATCACCGGCGCGGGCTTCCAGTTCTGGAACGGCGGCCTCACCCCGCTGCTCGACCGTGAGGGCGTCAGCGAGAAGGTCACCGGCCGGCGCTTCCTCCCCCCGGGGGCGGCCAGCGTCCCCGCCTGACCCCGGGGGCACGGCCGGCGGCCTGCCCACCTCCGGTGCGTGGCCGGCATACCCAGTGCGGTATGCCGGCCACGCGCCTTCTCGGCCGAACGGACCACCCCCACCGGGAACCGCCCCCGCCGCTGGAGCGGCTCTGCCATGGTCCGTCCCGTGCAGGGGTGGGGTCGACGCGTCGTGGTGGCGGCCGTGGCGGGCGTGGCAGCGCTCGGCCTCGGCGGCTGCCTTCGTCCCGCCGCACCCCAGGCCGCACCGGCCGGCACGGGCACCGTCACCCCGCCGGCCGCCACACCCACCACCCCGCCGGCCGCGACACGGACCACGCCACCTGCCGCCACACCGACCACCCCGCCGGCCGCGACACCGACCACCCTGACGCCGCACGCCGACTGGAGGCCCTTCACCGCGTCGGCAAGCGCCTGGGAGGACTGGGAGCCGGTCCTGTCCGGGGTCCGCCCGGCCCACGACGGTGACCTCGACGCCTTGGCGGCCCGCGCCCGCGCGGTCCGGGCGCGCACCTACACGGCCACCGCCATCGGCGTCTTCGGCGTCTACGAGTACGCCCAGGACGCGCGGCACGCCCGGGTCCGCTTCGGCACCGGGGACGACACCGTGATGGAGATGCACGGCGACCACACGACCCGTCCGGCCTCCTCGCCCGAGGACCTGCTCTCGGCGCCGATGACGGTGTGCCGACACTCGGGGAAGGAATGTGTCCGCCTCACCGGTGAGGACGATCCCGGCGACAAGCCGCACCTGTTCGACACCCTCACCGACAGCATGGTCTTCCAGTCCGCGGCGGCGATGGCCTCGGCGGACCTCGGTCCCGCCCTGCTCGAGGACCTGCAGGTGCCCGACCTCACCCTGGGCGTCGCCCGGGTCGACTCCCCGGCCGGACCCCTGGACTGCGCTGTCGCCACCGCCGGACCGGGCGCACTGGCCGACCTGGAGGGCCAGCCGCTCGACCCCGGGCGACAGGCGGCGGACAGCGACAGGACGGCCCTCTGCGTCGACGCCCGTGGGCTGGTCGTCGTGTCGCCGGGCTCGTTCGTGCCGGTCACCGCCTACCTCTCCCTCACGACCTCGGTGCAGGAGGGCTTCGACACCGTGCCGTTCCCGGTTCGCCCGTACCCGAGCTGACCGCTGCGCCGCGCCCCGGGTTCCCGTTTCGTCCCGCCCATGCTCCTTCTGCACCGTTCGTCCGGGGCCGAGGCCTAGTTCGCCTGCGGGTGTCGCGCCGGTGTCACCAGGGGCATGGTCGAGACAGCAGGCGGGGCAAGGGGGAGGACGTGATCCTCGTCGTCGGAGGCACGGGGCACCTGGGGCGCCGCGTCGTGCCTGCGCTGCTCGCCGAGGGTCATCAGGTGCGGGTCATGGCCAAGGCAGCCGGCTCCGCGCTCGACCTCGCGGAGCTGGGCGCGGAGCTCTTCCCCGGGGACATCCGGGACCGCGAGCGCGTGTTCGCCGCCTTCGAGGGTGTGACCGTGTGCGTCTCCGCCGCGCAGGGGCTGGTGGGCGCGGAGAACCCCACGCCGGCAGCGGTGGACCGCGACGGAAACCGGAACGTCACCGACGCGGCAGCCACGTCTGGGGCCGCCGTGGTGCTGCTCTCCGCCGTCGACGCCTCACCCGACCACCCCCTGGAGCTCCAGCGCATGAAGTGGGCTGCGGAGGAGTACCTCCGGGCCAGCGGCGTCCCCTGGACGATCATCCGCGGCACGGTCTTCGCCGAGACCTGGGGTGACATCCTGCGCGCGAGCGCCAACAGCCGCGGCCGCGTGCAGGTCTTCGGCCGCGGAGAGAACCCGACGAACTTCGTCCGCGTGGACGATGTGGCCGCGGCCGTGGTGCGGGCCGTGACGGATCCCTCCCTGAGGGGCCACACGATCGAGGTGGGCGGCCCGCAGGACCTCACCTTCAACGACTTCGCACGCGGGCTCACCGGCCACGAGCCGCGCCACGTGCCCCGCATCGCGCTACGGGTGATGGGGGCGGTGGCCGGACCGGTCAAGCCGCAGCTGGCCAGGCTGGCCCGCGCCGCCCTGCACATGGACACCGCGGACATGACCTTCGACACCAGACCCGGCCTCACGGCATACCCCTGGCTCACCTCACGCCCCGTCGCGGCCGCGCCACCGTGACTGGACGCGCCCGGCGTCGTACAGTGGGGCCGCGGTGCGCCCGTCCGCACCTCCGCCACGGCCCCGCCGAACCTCCGCCACGGCCCCGCTGACGGCCCCACGGCGGCCCACGACACACCGGCGCGCCGATTCGGCTCTATCTCATATGTGATCTACAGTCGATGGCGTGACGGACACCTATCTGACCCGCATCGGCACCCTGATCCGCGACGCCCGACGCCACAAGGGCATGACTCAGAGCGAGTTGGCCGAGTCCCTCGGCACGAGCCAGAGCGCCGTGGCCCGCATCGAGCAGGGCAAGCAAAATCTCAGCCTTGAGATGCTGGCCCGCATCGGTGAGAGCCTGGACAGCGAGTTCGTCTCCCTCGGCCACAGCGGTCCGCAGCACCTGCGCATCGTGGGCGGCACCCCGCTCTCGGGCTCGATCGACGTCAAGACCTCCAAGAACGCGGCGGTCGCCCTGCTCTGCGCCTCGCTGCTGAACAAGGGGCGCACCACCCTGCGCAACATCGCCCGCATCGAGGAGGTCAACCGCATCATCGAGGTGCTCACCTCGATCGGCGTGCGCACGCGTTGGCTGCCCGACAGCAACGACCTCGAGATCGTCCCGCCGGCAGTGCTGGACCTCGCCAACATCGACATCGCCGCCGCACGCCGCACGCGGACGGTCATCATGTTCCTGGGCCCGCTGCTGCACGAGGTCGAGCAGTTCCGCCTTCCGTACGCCGGAGGCTGCGACCTCGGCACCCGGACCGTCGAACCCCACCTCGCCGCGCTGCGTGCGTTCGGCCTCGGAGTCACCGCCACCGGTGGCTACTACGACGCCTCGGTCAACCCGCAGATCACCCCCGGGAAGCCGATCGTGCTCACCGAGCGCGGCGACACGGTCACCGAGAACGTGCTGCTCGCCGCCGCCCGCAACGAGGGCGAGACCGTGATCCGCAA